>JAJRWW010000563.1 GCA_024276595.1 Myxococcota bacterium | reverse complement strand
TGATCCGCCTGGTGCGCCCGGGGCCAGGGCCAGGGCGCCTGGCGTGGAGCCGACATTCTTCAGCTTCGAAGGGTCGAAAGGGGGCCCGACTGTCACCCGGGCGCAGCCCTCTTCTCCGCCCACCGCGGCCGCCAGGGTGACCAGGCTATCGCCCACCTTCACACCCAGGGCATCGAGGCGCCCCTTGGCGGGGTAGATGGTGCAGCGGCTCGCAGTGACCGAGGTCCCCACGAGCTGCAGCAGCCGCGCGCGGGACAGCGGCTGGATCTTCACCTCGACCCGCCTGGCCACCTCCACTCGCGTGGTTGCGTAGACCCGTCTGGTCACCGCAGAGAGGCCGTCCAGCCCGTCGAAGCGACGCCGCAGGTCGTAGGGGATGATCAGGGCCACGTCACTCCCCACGGGCTCCAAGATCGTGACGGGCGCGGGCAGGGGGCGGCTCCCGGCGCGCTTCCCCTGGGATTGGGTCAGGACCCGCAGCCGGGTGGTGACAACCTCCTGGAGGCTGGCGGCCAGGTGGGAAGGGTCGCGGGCATCCTTGCCCACCACGGCGATCTCGTGGACCCGATCTCCCAGGCCCATGAGCCGCTGCGCGTCCCCAAAGTGCACGTAGACCCGGGCACGGTCAACCATGTCCACCCCCGTCCTGTAGATCCCCACCACCTTGAACGACTGGGAGAAGTCGCCCTTGGACTGGTCCAGGGAGGCGGCCTGGACGAACACCCTGGAGCCCACCCTCAGCCTGAGGATGGTGGCCAGGCGCCAGCCCACGATCATCTCCCGGCCGGGCTCTTTGCCCAGGTAGCTGCTCTTGCCGAAGGTCTTGCCCGAGACCAGCTTGTCGCGCATGAAGGTGAGGCGTGGCTCCTGGGTCGGATCCACCCCCTCGATCTGTAGGGTCGCACAGTGACGCAGCACCGTGGGCGTCTTCACCACCTTCTTGCCAAAGGCGTCGAGCAGGTCCTGGGCCGGGAGCCCCATGAGCAGACCGCCGCCAGGGCGGGGAGCGGGCAGAGAGCTTCGGGTGAGCCCCACGACCCGAACCCGCTCGCAGAGCCCCCCGGGCCGGGCGGCGCCGGGGGTGAGCACGGTGCCCACCACGATGGCGTACTTGCGGCCGCTGGCGCGATCCACCAGGGCCTCACAGGCCAGGGCTTTGTCCTTGCGCCAGGGAGCCCTCGGGTCGGGGGCTCTGCCAAAGAGCACGGCGCCGGGGGGAACCCTGGAGGGCAGGGGTGCCAAGGTGGCCGAGAGGGGGACGTCGTGGGAGGCCAGCCCGTAGCCGTGCACCCGCGGGCCGGCAGCCACCACCCCGGGGGTGGAACGGATGGCGCGCAGCAGCAGGTCGGGCCGCCTGAGCAGGGACTGGAGCGCCTTGCCGCGCGGGTAGGCGGGATCGTGTACCTGGATATGCGCCAGGTCCATGCCGGTGATGCCGCGTAGCATCTCCTTGGTGAGCCCCTCGGTGAGCCCCCAGGTGGGTATGGCGAGCACAAGCGAGAAGGCCATGGCGGTCACGGTGATGATGGTGCGGCGACGCTGCCTGAACAGGTTTCGCCAGGCGGTCTTGATCAGTAGCCACATGGTGAGCGCTCCTCCTGGGGCACACTAGCGTTTCAGGCCCCGGAGGGTGAACAGGCTGCTTGGGATGCGGGCGTTGAAACGCATCTTGTGGTAGGTGACCACCGTGCGCTCGGAGGGGGCGTCCGCGGGCTGGAGCACCATGCGGGTGGGGAAGGTTCGGCCCCCCATGGTGCGCACCCGCTCGAAGCGCATGGTGCGCTTCAGCTTGCCTCGCTCGTCGTAGTACTTGATCCACATGGAGATGGTCCCGGCCTTTTTGAGCTTCATGACAACCATTCCCCAGACCACGGGCGCGTTGGGACGGGGCTTCATCCAGATGGTGAGATAGCCCGCCTCCTCCCGGTAGCGGGAGCAGGTGTAGTGCCTGCGCATGTCCGTCTCCTTCACTAGGTCGTCGTTGGTGAAGTGGCTCCCCATCCAGGAGCCCCCCATCATGGAGGAGCCGAGCTTGACGATATGGTCCTGGCGGGGCAGGTAGTTCCACAGGTTGGAGCCGGACTTGAGGGTGGCCGTGCCCCGGAGGCGGCTGGGGCGGAGGATCTTGGCCAGGAACTTGTTTCTGCCCTTGGACCAGATCTTCATTCGGAGCGACACCGTGCCCCGCTTGTACACCTTCATGGACATGATGCCCTTTGACGAGCTGCCCCTTGCCAGGCGGTCGGCCTTGTCGGCCAGCTCCTTGACCTTGGCGGGGCACTTGCCCCAGCGACCCGCGAGGGCCCCGGGTGCCGCCAGGGACACACCAAGAATAGACGTGAGAAGGAAGGTCGTGGGCTGCTTCATGGGACACCTCCCACCGGTCCGGGCCGGCCAAGCATCGGTTCACCGCCTCAAAAAGCGACCGAGCGGTTCAACTGCATGGTAGAACCAGACGGTTCGACCGTGCAGTCTAAACTGCCATCCAGGGGCTTGCCTGTCAATAGCCAGGAGCATTTTTTTTCGGATCGGGCTCGAGCATTCGACGCAGGAGGTCCAGGAAGAGCTCCCCATAGCGGGCCATCTCGTTTTCATTCGACAGGTCCACGTTCTCCAGCATCCAGTAGTCGCCCACCTCGTCCACGGCGGTCACCAGGCGTGTCATCAGGTCGAAGGGGATGTCCGTCCTCACCGCTCCCACCGACTGACCCAGCCGCAGCATCTGCTCGGAGAAGGCCTGGCTGAGCTCGAAGAGCTCACCAAACACCGGGTTGGACGTGCCCTCCATGCGCAGCTTCATCACGGAGCGAAGGAGATGGACCTTGGCGGGCTGGGCCACGAAATAGGCCTGCGCCCGCAGCGTCATCTCCAGCAGCGCCTGCCAGAACTCCTCTGCTGTGCGCACCTGGGGGAAGTCCTGAAGCTCTGCCAGCACCTCGTCCAGCTCGTGCCGCACCACCGTGGCGTAGAGGTCCTCCTTGTCGTCGAAGTAGTAGTACATTGCGCCCTTGCTGATGCCCGCCTTCTCGATGATCTGGTTGTAAGACGCTCCCTCGAAGCCGTGTGATGCAAAGGCCTCGAGGGCTGCGGTCAAGATGGCTTCGCGCTTGGCGGGATCCAGCTTGGCGAATCGCGGTCTGGGCAACTGCTGTCTCCTCCTCGGGTGGCACGGGGGCCGAAGGAGTGATCGTACCGCCTGGTTGGACCAGGCAGTCTAAAGAGTACTCCATGAGCAGCCCATGTCAACGATTCGGTCTATGACGCATCGCATTGAAAAAACCCTCGACAGCGAGGGTGGATCCCGACATAATGCCCGTTAGTTAACGCTCACAAACAGACCAGTAACCGAACATACAAGGAGAGAGACCGTGGCAGAATATATGGTGGACCTGAGAGACATCAAGTTCGTGCTCCTGGATCAGATCGGTATCGGCGACCTGCTGGAGCGTGACGCCTACGAGGACATCGATCCCGAGGACGTGGTCGCCATCCTGGAGGAGGCGGTCAAGTATGCCAAGGACGTCTTCTTCCCCCTCTCGGTGGAGGGCGACAAGATCGGCGCCAAGTGGGACGCCGGCAAGGTGACCCTTCCCCCGGGCACCCAGGACGCCTGGGATCTCATGAAGGAAAACAGCCTCATCGGCCTGAACATGAAGCCCGAGCTCGGTGGCATGGGCCTGCCCGAGTGCGTCATGACCGCGGTCTCCGACGTGTTCGTGGGAGCGAACCCCGCCCTGGCTCTGACCCCCATGTTGACCGTGGGAGCCGGGCACCTCATCGAGACCTTTGGCAGCGAGGAGCTCCGGAATATCTACGTGGAGAAGATGTACACGGGCGAGTGGGCCGGGACCATGTGCCTCACCGAGGCGGGCGCCGGCACAGACGTGGGCGCCTCCAAGACCAGGGCCTACCGAAACGACGACGGCACCTTCCGCATCGAGGGGAACAAGATCTTCATCACCTCCGGGGACCACGATCTCACCCCGAACATCATCCACGCGGTGCTGGCTCGCATCGAGGGTGACGCCCCTGGCACCAAGGGCATCAGCCTCTTTTTGGTACCCAAGTACCTGGTGAACGAGGACGGATCCCTCGGTGAGCTCAACGACGTGAAGTGCACCGGCATCGAGCACAAGATGGGCATCCACGCCTCCCCAACCTGCCAGATGGCCTTTGGCGAGGACGGCAAGTGCAAGGGCTACCTGCTGGGGCAGGAGCGCGACGGCATGAAGGCCATGTTCCAGATGATGAACGAGGCCCGCATCGGCGTCGGCCTCCAGGGCGCCGCCTCTGCCAACGCCGCCTACCAGCAGGCGTTGGCCTACACAAAGGAGCGCCTCCAGGGCCCCCACGTCACCCGCTTCAAGGACCCCACCGCCCCCAAGGTGCCCATCATCGAGCACCCGGACATCCGGCGTAGCCTCATGACGCAGAAGGCCTACTCGGAAGGGATGCGTGCCCTGCTATACACCGCCGCCTACTACGGCGACCTGGCCAAGACCACCGACGACAAGGAGGAGGCCGAGAAGTACGAGTCGCTGGTGGCCATCATGACGCCCATCTGCAAGGCCTACTGCTCGGACATGGGCTTCAGGGTCACCGAGTGGGCCATGCAGTGCCACGGCGGCTACGGCTACTGTCACGAGTACGGCGTGGAGCAGATGATGCGAGACGTGAAG
>JAJRWW010000562.1 GCA_024276595.1 Myxococcota bacterium | reverse complement strand
CTGCTCGGCGGTGGCAGGACCACAGGCAACGGCAAGGAGCATCGCTGCTAGCATCAATGGGATCAGGGAATATCGCATGTCTCCTCCTCCGGCGGCCCAACAAGCGGCCTCCCCCCTGGGGTTTCACCCCACGACAGGGGCGGTGGTGACACAAACGCTCTCGTGCGAATAGATATAGAACCCCCAAACTGGATTGTCTATAGGTTTTCCCTCCTTGCGGTCCCATGGGGGAGAGCGGAGCCCCGAAGGGGCGAGAGGGCCTCACCGGGAGACAGGGGAGGGGGGCGGGGCCATCCTCTCCTGGGGAGACCCGGCCGTCTGGCCCCTGGTGGACGCCCCGGGGGCGACCCCTTCCCCAGGCGCGTCCCCTTCATGATCGGCCCCGCTCGCCCGGGCCACATCCACCGTGTTCTGGCGCACGAAGCGCGGCAGGTGGAAGGCGGCGGTCTGCAGCTCAGGGGTGTAGCAGCGGCAGCCGGCCGCAACCCTCGTCGCCCGGGCCGAGTCGAAGCCAGAAGGGTCCAGCCCGGGGGCACCACAGCAGTAGAAGGTCCACAGCCCGCCCGGGTAGGTGGGCACGGTCGCGTGGTACGAGAGGGCCCCGGGCCACACGCGCCCCAGCTCGGCGTAGAGCTCGCGCTGCTCCTGCTTCTGGACCCACGGTGACAGCGACTGCCCGGCGGCGATCCCCTCAGGGGCCAGCGCCCGGCTGAGGGACCGGAAGAAGGGCTCTTCGAAGAGAACCCTGGCAGCACCTATGGGGTCTGTGGAGTCCACGAGGGCCACATCGTATGAGCCCTCCGCAGCATGGCGCGCAAACCGGGCGCCGTCGCTGATGTGCACGGTCACCCGGTGGTCGTCGAGAGCCACCACGTGGCGCGGCAGGTGGCGCCTGGAGAGCTGCAGCACCTGGTCGTCGATCTCCACCAGGTCCACCCGCTCCACCGTGTCGTGACGCAGCACCTCTCGCAGGAGCCCACCATCACCTCCGCCGACGATGAGCACCCGCCGAGGCGATGGGTGGAGCAGCATGGGCACGTGGGCGAGCATCTCGTGGTACACGAACTCGTCCCCCTCGGTGGTCATCAGGTAGCCGTCGATAAAGAGCATTCTCCCGAAGATGGGGCTCTCCGCCACGGCGATCTCCTGCAGCGGACCCCGCTCCACCGTCACGCCCCCAGAGGTCAGGTAGCTGTAGCCGAGCTGCCGGCGACCGGTGCCACGGTCCAGGTGGTACTCGGTGATCCACCGCTCCACGTCCGAGGCGGGCACCGGGCCCGAAGGCGACCCGGGGGCGAGTCGCTCCTCGATGATTGGGGGGCGGTGGGGCTCGTCGGCCAGCTCCGTGCCCCTGTGGTGAAGGGTCCGCTCAGTGTGGCCGGGCTGCAGCGCCTCCGCCATGACGTCCACGGCCAGGTGGATGTCGATGTGCTCCCCGCAGGTGAAGTAGTCCACGGCGGCGTAGCCGTGCTCGGGCCAGGTGTGGAAGGAGAGGTGGCTCTCTGCAATGACCACCACCCCGCTCACCCCCTGGGGCTCGAACACCTTGAAATGGTGGCTCATGATGGTCGCGCCGGAGCGCTCCACCGCCTCCAGGCTGGCTCGCTCAAGCAGCTCCGGATCGTTGAGGCGCTCGAAGTCACACCCATAAAACTCTGCCAGAATGTGCTTGCCCAGACCGTGCATCATCTCTCCGCCTCGGGGCGTCAAGCCACCGACAATCAAAGGCCCAAGTCGAAGGGAGGACAACAGTTAGTCCGATTCTCCCCGGCCGTCAACCGGTTGAGCTGGTCGAGCAAGCCAGCAGCATCAGAGGCAGGCTTCGGGTGACCGGGCTGGGAGCCAGGCGGGCAGCCTCGGCGAGCCGCTCACCTCTTTTTCAAGTAGAAGGGGCTCTGGGAGCCTCGCACGTCCCTGTTGATGCCCCGCAAGCGGGTCAGCTTCTGGTTCAGCCGACCTTCGAACCGGTCCAGGTTGTAGTTGCTGTTGGGGCTCTTGCGGGAGATCCGCACGCCCACCATTCGAATCCGTGTGCCCGAGAAGTACACCCGCAGCTCCTGCTGCACCCAGGCCTGGCCAGTCCTGAGCCTGTAGGACACCCGGAAGCTGCCCAGGCAGCGACGCCCCCGGATGAAGATGCGTCCATCCAGGTGGTGCACGGGTCGAGCGAGCATGCGCCCCTTCCAGCGGCCGGAGACCCTCTTGCACAGATCCAGGGTGGTGTTCTTCAGGCAGCGCCCGCCCAGGCAGATCCTGGTCTTGCCGCAGCGGCCGCAGCTCCCACCGCAGCCATCGCTGCCGCAGGTCTTGCCCCCACACCTGGGGATGCAGCCCACCTTCCCCTTGGGAGAGCCAAGGCGGTACTGCAGCACCCAGGGGCGCCGCCAAGGGGCCCCGGGACCCGAGAAGAGAGGGCTCCAGGAGCCTCCCGACGCAGCACCAGAGGACGCAGCACCAGAGGGGCCGAAGGCCGCCCGAGAGACAGTGGCCATTGCCGAGAAATCCGCTCCATCACCCCAGAGGGCAGAGGAGCCCAACCCAACCACGAGTAGAATTGGCATCACCAGATCTCGCATGTGCACATGATATCGCGCCTGGCTCCCTTCGCAAGGCTGCCCGGCACCACGGACCGGCCGCCCCGGCCCGGCTCGGCGACGCTGTTGACCCACCACCACCACCCGGATAACCTCCGTCTACCTTTGAAGATGGACGAGGTGAGCCATGTGGAAGATCCTGATACTGGGCGCCGGGCGGGTGGGGAGAGTCATCGCGCGGGACCTGCACGAGGATCCGGCGGTGGAGCTCACGGTGGCCGACGCCAGGGACGAGTGGCTGCGCAGCCTCGCCCGGCGCCACGGCTTCGCCACGGTCACCGCAGACCTCTCCGATCCGTCTCGGGTGCGGGACCTGGCCTCGAGCCACGATCTCGTGGTCGGTGCCCTGCCCGGCCACATGGGCCTGGCGACCATGGAGGCTGTCATCGACGCGGCCACGAGCATGGTGGACATCTCCTTTCTGCCCGAGGACCCGCGTCACCTCGACGCCAGGGCCCGGGAGAAGGGCGCCGTGGTGCTCTACGACATGGGCGTGGCCCCGGGCATGTCCAACGTGCTCCTGGCCGCCGGGGTCGAGGAGCTGGCGCCCGCCACCAGCGCCAGGTACCTGGTGGGGGGCCTCCCGGTGGTGCGGCGGCTCCCCTGGGAGTACGAGGCCCCATTTTCGCCCATCGACGTGCTGGAGGAGTACACCCGCCCTGCGCGCTTCTTGAGCGGGGGCAGCCCCTGCGTGCGCCCTGCCCTTTCTGACCTGGAGCTCTTCCACTTCCCCGGCCTGGGCACTCTGGAGGGCTTTCTGACCGACGGGCTGCGCTCCCTCCTCGACACGGTGGACTGCCCCAACATCGAGGAGAAGACCCTGCGCTACCCCGGACATTCGGAGCGCATCCGACTGCTGCTGGACTCTGGTTTCCTCGATGATCGCGAGATCTCCGTGGGCGGAAAAACCGTCAACGTGCGCGACTTCACCTTCGCCCTCCTGGACCCGGCCTGGCAGCAGGCCGACCCCCCCCATGAGCTCACCGTGATGCGGGTGGAGGTCTCGGGGAGCCTGGCGGAAGGTTCCCGGACAGGGGAGCCGAGGCGCCTCGCCTGGGACCTGCTGGACAGAACGGATCGGGCAAGCGGAGAGACATCCATGGCTCGCACCACCGGCTTTCCAGCGGCGATCTGTGCCCGTCACATCCTCTCCGGCTCAGCCCCTCTGTCACCGGGGGTCCACCCACCGGAGGAGCTGGCAAGGAGCACCTCCTTCGTGGAGACGCTGCTGGCGGAGCTGGCAGACAGGGGGGTCAGCTACGAGAAGAGCTACCCCGGGCGTCCCTGCTGAGCCGCCGCCTTCGAGCTGCGCTTCCCAGACCCTTTGAAATCACCACATCGGTCGTGATATATATCTGGTTTCCTCGTGTCAGGAACGGCGAAACAACTCAGCATCG
>JAJRWW010000561.1 GCA_024276595.1 Myxococcota bacterium | reverse complement strand
GACATGGACGGGGACGGCTACGGCCAGGGCGCTGGCTGTCTGGGATTTGACTGCAACGACAACGACGTGAGCTGCTGGGCCGGGCCCTGCTGCGCCAACCAGTGCATCGACCAGGACGGGGACAGCTACGGCCAGGGCCAGGCGTGCCTTGGCCCGGACTGCAACGACAACGACGTGAGCTGCTGGGTGGGCCCCTGCTGCAACCAGCCTGGGTGCATCGACCAGGACGGGGACGGCTACGGCCAGGGCCAGGCGTGCCTTGGCCCGGACTGCAACGACAACGACGTGAGCTGCTGGACGGGGTCTTGCTGCGTCAACCCGTCGGCAGGAATGGTCGGCGACGCCTGCACCGACAGCACCGATTGCGGAGGCATCATCGACGGGACCCCGACCTGCCTGACGGACATCATGGGTTTTGTGACTCTGCCTGGAGGCTACTGCACCGGCGACGGATGCACCCCCGGAAACACCTGTGACAGCCAGGGTGGTGTGTGCGTGGATATCATGGGCTTCCTGCAGTACTGCCTGGATCCCTGCGGCTCCGACACGGACTGTCGCCAGGCCGAGGGGTACATCTGTGACGTGCTCCCCAACAGCGATCCCGGCTCTCCCACCTTCTGCCTGCCCCCCGGGATGCCCTGAGACAGCGGTGGTCAGTGGGCAGTGCTGCCCAGTCGGCCCCCAGCCGAGTCAGCGGAGCAGCTCCTGGTACGCCTCCATGGTGCTGTTGACGTAGGTCTCCGCCGACAGCTCTGCCCTGGCACGCGCCAGGCCCGCCTGCCCCATTCGCCGCCTGCGCTGGTCGTCGCCCGCCAGCGCGGAGATGGCGCCCGCCAGCGCCCCTGGGTCGGCAGGCGGAACCACCAGCCCGGTCTCCTCGTGGCGGACCACGAAGGAGGTTCCTGTGCCCAGCTCGGTGCAGACCACGGGCAGCCCCGCGGCCATGGCCTCCACCATGACCAGGCCAAAGGCCTCGGAGGGGAGGTGTGACGGCAGCACGAACAGGTCCGCGGCGTGGTAGGCGGCAGGAAGCAGCTCGTCTGGCAGGTGCCCCACCAGCCGCACCCGGTCTCGCAGCCCGAGCCGGTGCCGTAGCGCCGCCAGGCGGTCACGCTCGGGACCATCTCCCACCAGCGCCAGGTGAGCGTCCACCTTTGCCATGGCGTGGAGCAGGAACCCAAGCCCCTTGTAGGAGGTCAGCCTGCCCACGAAGAGCACCAGGGCCCGCGCCGATCCCTCTCCCATCCAGCGGCGACGCATCTCTGCCACCACCTCCGGGTCCGCCTGCTCGAAGGGCTGAAGGCGGATCCCCAATGGGATGACCTGGCAGCGATCAGAGACATCCCGCAGGAAGGGCGACCTGCGCAGGTATGCGTGCGACGTGGGAAAGATCCTGTCGGCTCTGCGGAGCACCTCCCTCAGCAGGGGCGACCAGAGCCACAGGATGTGACGTTGCCTGACCACGTCGCTGTGATAGGTGATTACCGTGCGCCGGGATCGACCGAAGAGCAGGTTGGCCAGCTCGGCCGGGGGGAAGGGCGTGTGCAGGTGGGTGACATCCGGCCTGGGAGAAAGCAGCAGCCGCAAGGGCAGGGTGGGCGACAGGGGGGTCGAGGCCAGCTCCATGAGGCGAGGCTCTCTTACAACCCGCACTCCGCGGACGATCTCCACCCGAGGCATAGGGCCGCTCGCCGAGACCATGACTGTGACCTGGTGGCCCGCGGCGGCCTGAGCCTCGGCCAGGAGCTCTACCGTGTTCTCGATGCCACCCTTGGTCGGGGGGTACGCCTTGTACAGGTGCAAAATCCGCATCCTGCCCAGCAGTAGCACGACCCGGCCCCCATTCCCAGGGCCACCACAAGGGCCACCGGCCCCTGTCCGCCTTGGACCTGCGACGGCACATCTTCTATGCCCTTTACCTGCGGTGAGGCTTCGGGTACCTTCGGCGAGCCTCGGGCGAGATCTGTCACGGGGCGAGGCTGCTCGATGGCCGACCGCATGGAAAAAAAAGGTGCGCATTTCACCTGGTCTGACTGGGTGGTGCTTCTCGGAGCGGCGCTGATACTGCCGGTGTCCATCTATGAGCGGAACTGGTTCTTCCTGTCGCTGAGCCTCCTGATCGCGGCGGCCATGGGCGGCCGTGTCCTGCTTACCAAATGGCTGGCCAGCCGCACCCAGACCAGGGAGTAGCTCCCGGATCCACGCTGGGCGCGGCAGGGGCGCTGGCGCTGGCGTTGGCAGTGTTTTTGGGTGGGGTGACCATGACCTCCGGCTGGATCGCGCTCTTTTTCGCCGGGGCCAGCGAGCCGGACCCTGGGAAGGCCCCGCCGGCCCAGGTCGCGCTCCGCCTTCCGGCCAGGCGTCTGCTGTGGCTGGTGTTCGACGCCATGCGGGTCGACGCGGCCTTCGATCCGACGCTCATGCCCAACCTCGCCAAGCTTCGGAGGCGCGGCGTCTGGGGGGTGGCGCGTACCGGCTCGTTCACCATGACCGGCACCTGCGTCCGAGCTCTTGGAACCGGGGCGAGCCCGCTGCCCACGCACGTGATCCACAACTTCCGCTCCCCCCCGATCCAGGGGGACTCCCTCTTTCGACGGGTGCACCGGGCCGGGCGGAGGGTGGTGCTCATCGGTGACCACATCTGGGTGGACCTTTACCGGAACACCGTGAGCGCGAGCTTCCCGCAGCCGGATCTGGGCATCAACGACGTGAGCCGCACGGACGAGAGGGCCCTTGCGGATGCCCGCCGCCTGCTTCGGGGAGGTTGGGACCTGGTGGTGCTGCACCTGGTGGGATCGGATCATGCCGCCCACAAGGAGCGCGGTGTGCGGGGGCTGTATCGGCGGAAGCT
>JAJRWW010000560.1 GCA_024276595.1 Myxococcota bacterium | reverse complement strand
CTGGATCGGGCGGTCGCCAGGGTCGGCTCCATCCTCGGGGAGTGAGGGGCTTCAGCCCGCGCGGGCACGGCCAGGCCGTGGGCCCAGCAAGGTCTCGAGGGCGTAGTCCAGGATCGACCTGGGCGTGACCGCGCGCAGGAGCTTGGAAAAATGCGCAGGGCGCAGGTAAAACCGCGCGTAGGCCCACCTGTGCAGCAGCTCCACCTGCCAGCCGGGCAGAGCCGGGTGACGGATGAGGTAGCGAGGCGACTGGGTGTCGAAGAGGTCCCAGTCCCGCGCCAGGATCCCGTAGCCCTCGGTCGCCTCCACCGTGGCGGTCAACGGAGCCCCGGGGAAGGGGGTAAACAGCGTGAACGTGGCGTAGTCGAGGTCTAGCGCCAGGGCCAGGTCGATGGTCTGGAGGATGGTCCCACGGTCGTCGGCGGGCAGGCCGACGATGAAGTTCGCCGTGACCACGAACCCGAGCCGCTTCAGCTCCGCCACCGTGGAGTGGATCTGCTCCAGGGTGGCGCCCTTGAGCACGGAGTCCAGGACCCGCTGAGACCCAGACTCCACGCCCAGGGCGATGGAGTCACAGCCCGCCCTCCGCATGGCCGCCATGAGCTCCGGGTCCAGGCAGTCGGCCCTGGTGCCGCAGAACCACTGGATCGGAGGCTCCAGGCTGGAGAGGGCCTCGCACAGCTTCAGCGCATAGGCGCGATTGACGGTGAAGGTGTCGGCCGCAAAGGTGATGGAGCGCGCCCCGAAGCGACGCTGGAGATGGCGGATCTCCTCCAGCACCTGAGCCGGTGCACGCTTGCGGACCTGCCGCCCGAGCACGTGGCTGCAGAAGGTGCAGCGGTGCGGGCAGCCTCGGATGGTCTCCACCCGAAAGCTCTGGGTGCCGTCGAGCTGCTCGCCCTTCAGGAAGGCCATGGATCGGTAGCGCCGCAGGTCGAAAAGCTCCCAGGCGGGCATGGGCAATCGCGCCAGGTCCACGGGCTCTGCCGGTGGGTTCACCTCCACCGCCGAGCCGCGGCGCCAGGCGATCCCCGGGATCTGCCGGATCCCCTGGGAGTCGTCCAGCCACCTGCATAGCCGCTCCATGGCGAGCTCTCCCTCTCCCTTTACGGCGAAGTCGAAGGCCGGGAGCTCCTCCAGGGTCTGGACCGGGAGGGCGGTGGGGTGAGGGCCGCCCACCACCACACGGCTTCCCGGCAGCAGCCGGTGGGTGATCAGAGCGAGCTCGTGCGCGGCCTTCACCTCGCAGGTGTAAGCCGAGAGCCCAACCAGGTCCGGCCGGAAGCTCTCCAGGGCATCCCGCCAGGCTCCCAGCGAGGGGGTGAGCACGCCGTCGAAGATCCGCACCCGAGCCCCCGCTTCGAGAAGCACCGCGGCCATGGAGGCCAGGCCCAGGTGGGGATAGTGTGAGCTGTGCCGAAGCCCCCTGCGTCTCGGAATGGGAGTGCCCAGCAGCACCCTGCGGCCCGACGCCGAGCTCATGGTCTCTGGGCCCTGGCCTCTCCACAGAGCCGGAGGGAGGTGAGGATGTCTAGCCGCTGGCAGCCGTAGCACTGCTCCAGTGGAGGGATGGGGCCATCGAAGTCCACGGAGCCGTCCAGGAGGTTTCCACGGATCTTGCGCTCGGGGCAGCAGGCGCTCACCGTGCCGTCGGGGTAGACCCCCACGTGAAAGTTGCGGGCCACGGTACAGGGAACCGCCGGCTCCGGGCCGAAAAAGGCAGGGAGCCGCTCCAGGAAGAAGCTCGGGACCTGCATCCGCCCGGGAGCCAGCCGCGTCCAGCGCAGAAGCGACTTCACCGCCAGGACAACCCGCTCCTGGTCGGGGAAGAGCTCCGGGGCAAAGACGGGCTGGACCTTCACCCCATCGGCTCCGGCAGAAAGGGCGCGGCCAATGAGCTCATCCAGGCGTGGCGCCGTGAGCTTGCTCAGGGTAATGGCGCAGCCCAAGAAAGGTCTCCTCAAGGACCTGCGCATGCGGTCAAAGCCTGCCCAGGCATCCTCGAATGCCCGCTCGGGCCGGGGACCGCGCAGCTCCTGGGGCACGTGCGGCGAGCACATTACCCAGTCGGCGTGGGCCTCGGCGGCAGCCAGGACAGCGGGAGTGACACACGAGCCATTGGTGATGAGGCCCACCGCCAGGCCCAGCCGACGGCCAGCCACGATCAGCTCTGGCAGGTCGGCTCGCAGGGCCGGCTCCCCGCCCGCCAAGACCACCACCGGCACTCCATCCGCTGCGAGCGCCTCCAGGACACGCAGGCAGTCCTCCGTGGAGGCGTCAGGGGGCGGCTCCACGTCCCCCATCAGGCCAAAGTGGCAGCAACCTTCACAGCGAAGGTTGCAGCGGGAGGTGACAAAGAAGGAGGCAAAGAGGGGACGCCAGCGACCGAGACGCTGGCCCAGCACGCGAAAGGAGAGCCTTGCCGCGGTGGCAGGGCGGACCTGGAGCTGGTGGACCCTCACCGTGGAGCACATCCCGGCTTCGAAGGAGCCGCTCCCGGCTTCGAAGGAGCCGCGGGGACGGCAGCAGCGGGCGCGACGGCGGCGTCACCTGGCGCCACGCCTTGCGGGGGGGCACCGTCCGCTGCCCAGGCGCGGCCGCGCCAGAGCACGTTGTAGATGTCGAAGGGCACGAAGCCATCCCTGGTCATGAAGGCCATGTGGCAATCTCCCGCCTCCTCCAGGTCGATGGGAAAGCGGCTGTGGAACTTCTCCACCGTGACAAAGAGGACGTCCTCGGGCTGCTGCAACCGCTCATAGGAGAGCAGCCGGGAAAGGCCAAGAAGCAGTGGGATGGCCGCGCCCAGATCGCGGACGTCACGCCAGGGAGGAAGCAGGCGGGGCACCGGGGTGAGGCGACCGCCTCGCCGCAGCAGCACCATGGGATAGGTGGAGAGCTTGGGCCGGAACACCTCCCTCCCCGTGAGCCTGTGTGCCCACTTGAAGATGGACACCATCCGAATGAAGTCCTCTGCGTCCAGGCGCCCGCCGGTCTGCTCGGCGAAGAGGGAGAAGAGCTCTGACAGGTGCAGGCCAGGATCCCCCTCCATCTCCCCTCGCCCGCCTGGCCCCGGCGACGTCCGGGCTCCTCTCCCAACCGGGGTCCGCGGATAGAAGTTGACCCACTTGATGGCCGGCTCCCCCAGGGCGAGCTCCAGGATCGGGCCGAGCTGGTCTGCGTTGTGGCGCTCGTCCACCATCACCGCGAGCTGAACCCCCATCCCGCTGGCGGCGCAGTTGGCGATGGTGAGCAGCTTCTCCCGCGTGAGGGGACGCCCCCGGAGGGCCGCCGATGCCCGGTCCTCCACCCCGTCGAGCTGCAGCACGACCCAGCGCAGACCCGCGTGAGCCAGCCTGCGCACATAGGCCGGGTCGGTCATGCGCAGGCCGTTGGTGGCCAGCCGGGGGAGGAAGCCCCGCCGCCCGACGGCCTCGATGAGGGCCGGCAGATCGGGGCGCAGGGTGGGCTCCCCACCGATGAGCACCACGTTGGGGCGATGGGGCTCCAGCAAGCGGAGGGACTCCAGCAGGCGGCGGGGCTCCAGCAGGCGGCGGGGCTCCAGCAGGCGGCGGGGCTCCAGCAGGCGGCGGGGCTCCAGCAGGCGGCGGCGCCCCGGCGGCGCCGGCAGGCGCGCGACTATCTCCTCGATGGTTGGCTCCTGCCACCGGGCCCCGGGGCTCGCCGACGCGAAGCAGACCGGGCAGCTCAGGTCACAGCGGAGGGTCACGTACACCAGTATGTTGAGCGTCCGGTGGAGCCTGTGGTTGCACGGCTCCCCCCGCGCGCACCGAAGACGCCTGCACCGGTCCGCCAGGTCCACCTGCCGCACCACGGAGCGGTAGAGGCTCGCGTCCTTGAAGTAGAGCGCCTCCCGCTCGCCATGCTCTGGGCAGCGGAGCCGGAGGTAGATGTCTCCATCGCGCTCAAGGCGCTCGGCAAAAACCACCCGGTCGCACAGCGGACACAAGGACTGGGTGGGCTCCACCAGGGGCTGAGGCCGAGAAGCGGTCATGGCGAGGTCAGTATGAGGTTTGCCGCCTGGGCGGTCAACCGGAGCACCCAGGCGCAGACGCACGGGGCCGGGCCTCCGGCCCCAGGCCGCCGAGAGCAGAGCCTGGCTCGCTCACGGATCCGTGAGCGAGCGCCAGAGGAGGTTGGCTCCTGTTCTGAGCAGGGCGCGCGCCTCGGCGGGGGTGCGGAGCTGGGCGAGCTGGCGGAGGATGTAGCGCGGCCGCAGGTAAAAGCCCCATGTGGCGGCCAGGCGCGCCCAGCGCAGGCCGGGCGCCCCTGGACCTGGTGGCGTCGTGGATCCTTGCCGGGGTGCGGCGTGCTTTGCGGCGCGAGGGGCGCCTGGAGAGCCGAGGGATGCCCCGCTCCTGGACTGCAGGACGTTCCAGGACACGTAGTCCGGCTCCAGGGAGACGATCTTGCGGAAGGTGCGCCACAGGTCCCTGGGCCCCTCGCCCGGCAGACCCAGGATGAGGTGGGCCCCGGCGCGCATCTTGTGCGTGCGCGCCAAAGAGAATGCCTGCTCCAGCGTGGAGGCGGCCATGGGCCGATCCAGCCTCGCCAGCGTCGGCTCCTGGAAGGTCTCCAGGCCGAGCTGCAGGAGGCGGCAGCCGGCCCGGGACATGACCTCGCACAGCTCGCTGTCCAGCTCGTCCGGCCGGGCATAGCAGCTCCAGGAAAAGCCCCAACCGGAGCGCGTGAGCAGCTCGCACAATCGCAAGAGCCTGGCGCGGCTCGCGGTGAGGTCCATGTCTCGGAAGAAGATATGTCCGACCGCCTCTGCGTGCGCCAGGTGATCCAGCTCCTCTGCCACCTCCTCCAGGGGCCGGGTCGCGTATCCCAGGTGCGCCAGGCCGCTGTTGCAGTAAGCGCATCGGTGGGGGCAGCCGTAGGCGGTGAGCACGGACGCGAAGGGGCGCCCGCCATCGAAGACCACCCGGTAGCGGCTGGATAGAAACAGATGGTGCTCCGGTCGTGGGATGGAGACCACTCCCAGGCGGGGAGGTGGCCGGGGACATGGAGCAGGGCGGGTGACCCGAGGGTCTTCTGGCGAGATGCCGTCGGCGACCCAGCGGGCCAGGCCGTCGTCGAGGATGTCCTGGAGGAGGAAGACGCCGGGCAGAAGCTCTGCCAGCCTCTCCCGCGAAGCCCCCCTGACCGGCTCCCCGGAGATGGCCAGCGCCCGCGTCCGGGCGCCGGCCTGTCGGACGCCTACCCGTCGCGCCAGACGCAGGAAGGCCAGGTCCTCTTCCATGGACTGGGCTCCCACCAGAGAGACCACGAGGTCCGGGTCCATGCCACGGATGGCTTCGAGGGTGGCTCGGGGCGACAGGTTGTGCGCGATGGCGTCCAGGAGGCTCAGGTGAGCATGGGGGGCCAGGTGCCCGCTCTGTAGCAGGAGGTCCATGGGGTGCCAGTAGTAGCCCGCCTTGGACACGGTGGAGCAGTAGTAGTCTCGCAGGTACTTGCGACGCCCGGGGGGGTTGAGCAGCAGCACCCTTGGGGAGAGACGGCTCATGTCACCTGCCCCGGGCTGGAGAGGAGCCAGCGCCGGACTCTGCCGGCCAGGTGCACCAGGTGGGCCGGGCTCCGAGCGCTGCCGAGGAGCAACCCGAGCTGCCTGGGACGCAGGTAGAAGCGCAGAAATGCCTCCTTTTGTTGTAGCGCCAGGCGGGTGGCGGTGGTGCCCACGGGCACGTGAATCGTGGAGTTGAACCCGAAGTCCCCATCCGGTGCGAAGCGGGAGGAGGTGCGAGCCTCCTCGTACAGCGGAGTCCCGGGCAGTGGGCAGTAGAGCATGAAGTGGGCGCGGTCCAGGGGCAAGTCCAAGGAGAGGCGAATGGTCTGGATCCGCTCCTGGTGGGACTCGGTGGGGAAGCCGAGCATGAAGTAGCCAACAGTGACAATGCCGGCCTTCCTGACGAGATGAAGCCCCTCCCTGATGCGAGCCAGATCTATCCGCTTATGGATCTTCTCCAGGATCCGGGGGGATCCGCTCTCGATGCCCACCGCGAGGCTGTGACACCCGCTGCTGCGCATGAGGGCCAGCAGTGCGCTGTCCAGCCGCTCCAGCCTGACCCCGTTTGGGCAGCTCCAGGGCAGGTTCACGCCGCGCTCGAGCAGCAGCTCGCACATCCTTGCCACGTGCCGAGGGCGGGCGGTGAAGTTGTCGTCCGCTAGCTGAAACTCCCGGATCCCATGGCAGCGCTTCAGCCGCAGGATCTCCTCCACCACCGCCTCGGGGGATCGGTAGCGGATCCGGTGCCCAGAGAGGGTGCCGGCGGCACAGAAGGCGCAGCGATGAGGACACCCCCGCGAGGCAATGATGGGTACTGCAGGGAAGGCCTTCACAAAGGCAGCGAAGGGGGAGTGGGGGTAGCGCTCGGGCCGCAGGATGTCCCAGGCCGGCTCGCCGTGCCTGTCTAGGTCCTGCTGGAAGGCCGGGCTGTTTGCCACGACCTCGCCCCCTCGTCGCCAGATGAGGCCCGGCACATCCCCAAGGCTCTCAGGGGAGAGATCCCCCGCCTCCAGGAGATCCAGCCAGCGGGCAAAGGGGAGCTCCGCCTCTCCGGCGAATGCGAAGGCCACGGCCGGCCCGAGATCCTGCAGCACGCTCTGGGGCACGGACGACGGGTGAGGCCCGCCAACAACGATCACCGGCATGGGGTGCAGCCGGGACAGGGCGCGCAGGTAGCGTCGGACTACCTCCCGGTCCGAGGTGTAGACCTGAATTCCCACCACCTGGGGCTGGCGCCGCCTCACCTCCCGCAAGAGCCCCTCAGTGGTGAGCCCCCTGGCCAGGCAGTCGAGCACAGCCACCCTGTGGTGACCGCGGATCTGCTCGGCCAGGTACCCCAGGCCGAGGGGCGGAGTAACAGAGTCGGTATGGGATCTCGGCTTTACCAGGAGCACCCGCATGGCCTATCGTCCACCGCCCCAGGGAGGCATCGCCTCACACCGGCGCTTGATGTCCGGCTGACCAAGGCTAGATCCTGGCTGGAGCATGACTCGACTCATCTTCGACCACAGTGCCCATTCAAGGAGCCTGGCAGCGATCACTGCTCGCGCTCGGAGCCTGGCGCTCCAGCAGCCACCGCAGGAGCCGGCGCTCTGGCATGGCAGCAAAAAAGAGGTGTCGGGCCCTGAAGCGGGCGATGGGCCTGTAGGCCCTGGCCAGCAGGGCCAGCAGCGGCGACGTGGAGTAGTCCCGGACCTTCTCGTCCATGAGCAGGGTGACCGCGTGGAGCCCCAGGAACGTCTCCCGGTCCAGGACCTGGTCGTTGGTCTGCTCCAGCCAGGTGAAGTCGTCGAAGCTGCCCACGCGAGCCCAGCCCTCCAGACTCCGGGGCGGGCGGAAGCCCGCCCTCATGGCCAGCTCGTAGCTGGATGTGCCCGGGTAGGGGGTGAAGCAGTAGATGGGGGAGCAGCGCACGAAGTCGAAGCGGTCCAAAAGCTCCAGGGCCAGGTCCACCGTCTCCCGCATCTCGGACAGCCGCTCCCCAGGGAAGCCCACCATGAAGCTGGTGAATACCTTGATCCCCGTGCCACGCAGCCGCGCGATTGCCCGCACCACGTCTGCGCGAGTGCCCTGCTTTCCCACCTGTCGGCGCATGTGGTCACTCCCGGTCTCCACTCCGATGGTCAGGCGGCTGCACCCCAGCCCTGCGAGGCGCGCGAGGTACGCAGGGCTCATTCGCAACAGGGAGGCCACGTCCACGCCCTGGACCTGCCAGGAGAGCCCCAGGTCGCAGACGCCGGCCACCAGCTCCTGGGCCCAGTCCAGGTTGACGAAGAAGTTGTCGTCCACGAAGTAGACGTCCTCGAAGCCGTGCTCGCCTCTCAGCCGCTGGAGAGACTCGATCACGTGGGGAGCGGGACGAAGCCGGAATCGGCGGTGGTTGAAGGGAGCGTTGTAGCAGTAGCTGCACCTGAACGGGCAGCCACGTGAGGCCTGGAAAAAGAGGCTCCGGCGGCCGTCGTACTCGGGCAGATACCGGGCCACATCCACGAGGTCCCAGCGGGGTTCGGGCCATAGATCGGGTGTGAGCTGCGGGCGGTCGGGAGTCACTACGACGCGCCCGTTGGCCCTGAAGGCGAGGCCCGGGATCCCTTCGAGGCTCCGACCCGACTCCAGGGCTACCGCCAGATCCCCAAGGGTCGCCTCGCCCTCCCCGCGCACACAGATGTCAACGGCGGGATCCGAGAGGGTCACCTCTGGGGCCAGGCTGGGATGTACGCCGCCCCACACCACCGGCGCGCGAGAGAGGGTCTTCACCTGGCGGCTCAGCTCCAGGGCACCGCGGATCATGGGGCCGGTGTGGCAGGTGATCCCCACCAGCAGTGGGTCCTCGCGCAAGCTCTGGGCCAGGCGCCCTCCCATGTCGGGCTCCAGGCGGGCGTCCAGGAGCTCCACCTCTGTCCGCTGGTCCAGTCCGGCGGCGGCGCTCAGCAGGCCAAGGGGCAACCCAGGGGCGCTCCTGAGGGAGTCCATGTAGCCGATCTGCGGCTGCAAAAGCAGTACCTTCATAGCTTCCCGCGGGCCAGGGGGGCCCTGAGGGGCAATGGTGCCCTGAAGGGCAATGGTGCCCCCCGCCATCGCCGCGGTCAAGGATGAGCGAGCTGGCGTGAGCAGCACCAGCGCTGATCGCGCCTTTCTCCTTTGCGGACAGCCGCTGCTGCGCTATGGTGACCGTGCGAGCGTGGTCGTTCGCCTTTTTTCGACAGACGTTTTTCAAGGAGAAGAGACAATGAGCAGACGATCACGGGTATGTGTGGCTATCGCGGCCTTCGCCTGGGTCCTGGGAACAGCGGCGGGATGCTCGGATGATGCCGCGGGAACCCAGCCGGTGTGCGGCAACGGCATCCTGGAGCAGGGGGAGGAGTGCGACGACGGAAACAACCTCAATGGGGATGGATGCTCGGGCTACTGCGTGCTGGAGGGAAGCTCCAACTGCGGCAACGGCGTCCAGGAGACCGGCGAGGAGTGCGACGACGGAAACCTGACCGACGGTGACGGATGCTCCGCAAACTGCACCATCGAGACCGGCCCCGTCTGCGGCAACGGCACCCAGGAGACCGGCGAGGAGTGCGACGACGGAAACCTGACCGACGGTGACGGATGCTCCGCAAACTGCACCATCGAGGCCGGCCCCGTCTGCGGCAACGGCACCCTGGAGACCGGCGAGGAGTGCGACGACGGAAACCTGACCGACGGAGACGGATGCTCCGCAAACTGCACCATCGAGACCACCGCCGTCTGCGGTAACGGCACCCTGGAGACCGGCGAGGAGTGCGACGACGGAAACCTCGTGGACGGAGACGGATGCTCCGCAAACTGCACCATCGAGACCACCGCCGTCTGCGGCAACGGCACCCTGGAGACCGGCGAGGAGTGCGACGACGGAAACCTCGTGGACGGAGACGGATGCTCCGCAAACTGCACCATCGAGACCACCGCCGTCTGCGGTAACGGCACCCTGGAGACCGGTGAGGAGTGCGACGACGGAAACCTCGTGGACGGAGACGGATGCGAGTCCGATTGTACCTTCACCACGTGTGAGAACCCCAGCGACTGCGGCGACACGAGCACCTTTGGGTGCGACGTCGCCTCCCAGACCTG
>JAJRWW010000559.1 GCA_024276595.1 Myxococcota bacterium | reverse complement strand
ATCCCAGGGGCCGCGTGGAGAGGCTCGATCCCACCCCCATGGGCTTCGAGGTGCTCCGGATCATCCCCTGATCTTTTGGCCCGATCCTCGGGCACCGACCATCTCTTTTCCACACGAGAGCCGCCGTCCGGTATCCGTCCGTCGTCCGGTATCCGTCCGCCGCCGTCCGGTATCCGTCCGCCGCCGTCCGGTATCCGTCCGCTGCCGTCCGGCATCTGTCCCCTCCCGTGGCTGCCAGGCCTGATAAGACCCACAGATCCTTTTGCCTGGCGCCAGATCCGGATCGCTGCCCCAGGTCGGCACAGGATTTGTATCCAGCAGATCCCCATGCTTGTGAAGCTGGAAACAGGAAGCGTTCTGGGCGTGGATGCCTACCGAGTGGTGGTGGAGGTTGACGCCTCCCGCAGCGGGTTGCCCGGGCACAACCTGGTCGGCCTCCCCTCTGCCCGGGTGACAGAGGGCAAGGTGCGCATCAAGGCTGCCCTGCGCAACTCGGGCTTCAAGCTCGAGTCCCGGAGGGTGACCGTGAACCTCGCCCCTGCCGAGCTGCGAAAGGACACCTCCGCCTTCGATCTCCCCATAGCGCTGGGCACAATCGGGGCCTACGAGATGCTCCCCCCCGAGGCTCTCGAGGGCAGGATGGCCCTGGGCGAGCTCGCCCTGGATGGGGGCATCCGCCCCGTTCGGGGCGTGCTGCCGGTAGCCGACCTGGCGCGGAAGCTGGGCCAC
Source organism: Myxococcota bacterium (assembly GCA_024276595.1). Taxonomy (GTDB): domain Bacteria; phylum Myxococcota_A; class Polyangia; order HGW-17; family JAJRWW01; genus JAJRWW01. Next base: position 4,986 of record JAJRWW010000559.1, on the reverse strand, counting down.
GAGGAGCTGCTGGTGCCCCGCGCCTGCGCCGCCGAAGCCGCAGTCGTTGCCGGCCTCACCATCCGCCCGGCTGAGAACCTCATGGAGGTGGTGCGCCACCTGCGGGGCGAGGAGGAGATCCCCCCCTACGAGCCCCCGCCCCAGGCACCCAGGCCTCCAGGAGCCAGGGTGGACATTGCCGAGGTGAAGGGCCAGGCCGGGCCGAAGCGGGCCCTGGAGATCGCCGCCGCCGGAGGCCACAACCTGCTGCTGGTGGGGCCGCCCGGCTCTGGCAAGTCCATGCTCGCCCGACGCCTCCCGACGATCCTGCCGCCCCTCAGCTTCGAAGAGGCCCTGGAGGTGACCCGGATCTACAGCGTGGCGGGCCTGCTTGGTAGCAGCGGCCTCATGGAGGACCGCCCCTTCAGAGCCCCCCACCACACGGTCTCCCAGGCCGGCCTGGTTGGGGGCGGGCCTGGCCCCAGGCCAGGGGAGCTGAGCCTCGCCCACAACGGCGTCCTCTTCCTGGACGAGCTGCTGGAGTTCCAGAGAGCCACCCTGGAGGCCCTGAGGCAGCCGCTGGAGGACCAGCACATCACCATCACCAGGGCCCGCTGCACCGTGGACTTTCCCTCCAGCGTGCAGCTCGTGGCGGCCATGAACCCGTGCCCCTGTGGCCATCGGGGTGACCCACGCCGCACCTGCACCTGCTCCAACCTGGCAGTGGAGCGCTACTGGAGCCGTCTCTCGGGCCCGATGCTGGACCGCTTCGACCTGGTGCTGGAGGTGGGTGCGGTCTCCTTCGGTGAGATGATCGGAGAGGCCCCAGCCGAAGCCAGCGCCGAGGTGCGAGGACGCGTCACCCGAGCCCGCCTGCGCCAGGAGGCACGCGCGGGCCCTGGCCGCTGCAACGCCAGGCTCTCACCCAGCCAGCTCAAGCAGCACTGCGCCATGGGCCCCCGGGGTGAGCGCATCCTGGAGGCCGCCGTGGAGCGCATGGGCCTCAGCGCCAGGGCCATGCAGCGGGTCATAAAGGTGGCCCGAACCATCGCCGACCTGGAGGCCGCCGAGCAAATGGAGCCACCCCACCTTGCTGAGGCCATTGCCTACCGGCGCCTGCTGCGGGAGGCCCACTGACACGCCAGGAGCTTCGCAAATGGGGTCAGTCTCCGTCCGTGACTCTGGGCAGAGCCCTGGAGCTCTCCGCAGGGAGATGCACGGCAGCCACCGGGTCCGCCGGGAAGAGCACGTCCCCGGGCCGCCGCCGGTAGTCGTCGAACATGAGCACATCCTCCACCCGTCGAGAGGAGTCGTTCCAGCGCAGCAGCTCCAGGTGTCGCCCCCGAAGGCGCACGAAGGTGAAGCGGCGGTTGTTGGGCCACAGGGCATCCCACACACCGGAGATGGACGTCCAGGTGCCCGTGTTGACAAACAGGGTTCCACGGTCGTCGATCTCCCTCACCTCTGCCAGGTGCGTGTGGCCCATGACCACGTAGGGCACCCCGGTCTCTCGAGCGATGACCCGAGCCGCGTCATAGATCCCAGGAGGCACCCCGCTGGAGGGCTCTCGAATCCGCGAGAAGAACCTGTTGAAGAGCACAAAGAAGATCATCACGGTCACAAGGGTCAAAAGCGCCGTGAAGGAGGCCTTCGCAAAGACAGACTCCACCACCCAGGCGGAGCTTTGGATGAGGCTGAAGACCAGGAACCAAAGAAACAGGCCCAGCACGACGAAAAGGACGTACTTGGTCACCTTGGCCACCACCGGCTTCAGGATGGACTCTGCCAGGCGGTACTTGGTCATGCCAGATGGCATGGCCCGCTGAGCGTGGATGCGCTTCAGGGACTCCGCCGAGAGCCCCTCCCGCTCCGCCAGCTCCGCCAGACGATACTCGTGGATCCGACGGCAACGCTTGAGCGCCCTGGTGGGAAAAAACCGCGTGGCCTTCAATGCCTGGAAAAAAAACGGAAAGCGCCTAAAGAGCACGCCCATCATCTCCGCCAGGTTGAGCCTGGCCACGGCGCTCATGTACTGCTCCAGGGAGACCATGTTCGACAGGTAGGGGTTTCGGGTGCGCACGGCGTTGTACAGGTAGCGCACAAACATCGATCCCACCGGGAGATCGAGCTGGCCCCTGGGCCGACGGCGGGTGCCCAGGTACTCCGGGCAGAGGTTGTAGCGAAAGCAGTTGGATGCCTCGTACTGGTGACCGTGCTCGAAGAAGATGCGCCCACGCTCGAAGTAGAACCACTGGTGGTACTGGATCCGCTCCACGGCCTCATCCTGGCTCGCCTCGGGATCCGCTCGCCTGAGCCCATCGAGGATCCCCTCCAGGAGAGTGTCCCGCACCCTGCTCCAGTAAAGCTCCGGGTCGTGATTCCAGGCCAGGATCACCAGGCGGTTACCGGCGGCCAGCAGCCGACCCAGAGCCAGGAAGAACGTCGGGTGGCCCTCGATGATGCGCTCCAGCTTCCAGGTGGCGTGCCTGGAGGAGGAGCTGAGGCCCACCCGCCGCAGGGCCGGGGTTACCACGATGCCGCGCCGCTTCGCCTCCGCGGGTCCGGGCACCTCCGTCACCGTGAGGAAGTCGAAGATGTCGCCCCCCAAGAGCAAGGTGGCCCGGCGGCCCCGGCGCCTGGAGTCGGCCAGGATATGGTCCACGAACCGACCGAATTGCGCGTCGTAGAAGAAGCTCTCCAGGCGCTTGTAGTGCCTGGAGCCGGGCGGGCGACCCATGCTCAGGTGCAGGTCCGTGACGATGTATAGATCGTCCGGGGCATCACCAGTGCCTTGCGTCTGGATGGGGTCGGTCTCGCTCATGCTCACACAGGCACCAGTACAGTTGCTTCCGCTCAAGTAGTCAAGCCCTGTCAAGAGCCCCCTGGTCTTGTCCGCACCAAGAGCGAGCGCGGCGCGGATGGGCTGGGCGAAATGGGAGGAGGCTGTGGTAGAATCTCAGCCACCATGGCGATGGACCACGTGGATGACACTGCGGGTGACTCTGGAGCAGATGGCGCGACCGGCGTGGGAGCTGCGCATGGCGCGGGCAGCTCCGGGGATCTTGAGCGGGAGCTGGCCTCTGTGGTCGGCGGCCTGCGGACCCACCTGGAGTGGCTGCTGGGCCTTGGGGTGAGCCATGCTCCGGCAGGCCCCACCCCGCGTTCGTCGCCGCCATCGGCAGATGGTGTCGAGACGTCGGGCGACACCCAGGCGGGCGACGCGGTCATGGGCTCGGGGAACACGCTCTCATTGCTGGACAATCCCGGGCCTGGTCGGGAAGGTCTGGCGGCCGTGAGGGGCCTGCTGGGAGACTGCCAGCGTTGCCGGCTCTCACGGGATCGCGTGCAGATAGTCTTTGGTCAAGGCAATCCCACGGCGGATCTCATGTTCGTGGGAGAGGGGCCGGGGAGGGATGAGGACTTGCAGGGGAAGGCCTTCGTGGGTGCGGCGGGGCGGCTGCTCACCAAGATGATCCAGGCCATGGGCCACCACCGGGAGGACGTCTTCATCGCCAACGTGGTAAAGTGTCGCCCGCCGCGCAACCGCAACCCTGAGCCGGACGAGATGGCGAGCTGCGAGCCCTTTCTCCTGGCGCAGATCCGTGCCATCCGACCCACCGTCATCGTCACCCTGGGGCGCTTCGCCGCCCAGACGCTGCTGCAGACCGACCAGTCCATCGGTCGGCTGCGCGGGCGACTGCACACCTTCCACCTGGACGGCGACCAGGTGGCCCTCTGCCCCACCTACCACCCGGCCTACCTTCTGCGGAACCCAGGGGCCAAGAGGGCGGTGTGGGAGGATCTCCAGCTCGTGATGGCCTTGCTGGATCGGCCTGCCTCCGGAAGGTGAGGTCAGCTCATGGCAAACCTCGGTTGCGGTCTTTGCGGTCTTTGATGAGGTGGACAAGGGGTACGGCCGCATGGAAACGCCATCCCGGCGGCGGCCTTGGCCACCCGCGGCGATTGCGGCTAAACTCCGGGCCATGCAACACCGGGAGATCCTCCTCGCCTCCACCTCACCCTATCGCGCCGAGCTGCTCGCCAGGCTAGGCGTGAGCTTTCGCGCCCAGGCGCCTCGCTGCGACGAGAGCCACCTCAAGGGCATGGGGCTGCCCGCAGAGGAGCTGGTGACACGGCTCGCCAGGCAGAAGGCCGAGTCCCTGGCCCCCACCCATCCCGACGCGGTCGTCCTGGGCTCAGACCAGGCGGCGGAGCTGCACGGGACGATTCTGGGCAAGCCCGGCACCTCGGCGGCCGCCCGGGCCCAGCTCCTTTGCCTCGCGGGCAAGGAGCACCGCCTGCTCACGGCGCTGTGCGTGCTGGACGCCCGCACCGGAGAGCGGGCCGAGGCACTGGACGTCCACCGCCTGCTCATGCGTCCTTTGACCGAGCCACAGATCGCCCGGTACGTGGCCGCGGACAGCCCCTTGGACTGCGCCGGATCGTACAAGATAGAAGGCCTTGGCATCTCGCTGTTTCAATCTGTTACGGGCTCGGACTTCACCGCTGTGGTGGGCCTCCCCCTCACTCGGGTGGTGGACCTGCTCACCCGCCTGGGGGTCGAGATCCCGTGACCGGGCTGCAGACGGCCTGCCTGTTTGCCACCGGCTTCCTGGTGTCGCGGGTGCTGCTCAGGGCCGACGCTCACCTGGTGTTCGTCAGCCGGCTGGTGAGCTGGAGCAGGGGCCGCGTCTCCAGGGTGGTTTTGGGGGTGATGCTGGCGAGCTTCATCCTCTCCACCATCGTGCCCAACGCCCTCACGGTGCTGGCGCTCATCCCTGTCATCACCCGCCTCAAGCGCCTGGCCGAGCCGGGCGACATGACGGGCCCAGGCCAGCGTGACATCTCCACGCTGCTGGCCATCGGGCTCATCTACGGGGCCAACCTGGGCGGGCTGGCGTCGCTGCTGGGGAGCCCGGCAAACCTCTACTTGCTGCTCAACCTGAGCATCTTCTCGGTGGAGGGGCGAGGCTCCCTCCACTTCGTCTCGTGGCTGGTGTTCGGGCT
>JAJRWW010000558.1 GCA_024276595.1 Myxococcota bacterium | reverse complement strand
GTAGCTCGAGAGCAGGATGTAGGCCCGACCGCCCCGGACGTACATCTCCACCGGGTAGCCGTAGACCTCGAGCTGCCCCTGGATTGCTGGCCGGTCCGGGTTCGTGATGTCGATGAGGTGGAGCCCGCGATAGGTATTGATGGCATAGAGCGTGTTGCCCTCCACCTTCACGATGTCTGCCTCCTCGATCTCGCGCTCCGGGGAGGCGCCCGGCTCTCTCGACCAGGCTGCGCGCCTGTGGCGGGGGATCAGCCCTCCAGGAGGTCCCGGGAGATCACCAGCCGCTGGATCTCCGACGTGCCCTCGTAGAGCCGGTAGACCCGGAGGTCGCGGTAGTAGCGCTCGGCGATGTTGCCGGACATGTACCCCATTCCCCCAAAGACCTGCACTGCGCGGTCGGCCACTCGGCCTGCCATCTCGGAGCAGTAGAGCTTGGCCATGGAGCAGTGCCTGGTCGCGCGCTCGCCCCGGTCCTTCTTCCATGCGGCGGCGAGCACCAGGCCGCGGGCCGCCTCGATCTCGGTGGCAGAGTCGGCGAGCATCCAGGCGATGGCCTGGTTCTCTGCGATGGGCCTCCCGAACTGGACCCTGGTCCGGGCATGCTCCACCATGGCCTCCAGCAGCCGCTGAGCCGCGCCCACGGAGCTGGCGGCTATGGAGAGGCGCCCGTGGTCCAGCACGCGCATGGCCAGCTTGAACCCATCACCTTCCTCACCGAGACGAGCCGAGGCCGGCACCCGACAGCCGTCGAGGAGCACCTCGGCGACCCGCGTGCCATGGAGACCCATCTTGGGCTCGGAGCGACCAACCGTCAGGCCGGGGGTGTCACGCTCCACCCAGAAAGCTGTTAGCCCGCGGCTCCCGAGGCTCCGGTCCACGGTGGCCATGACAGTGAAGTAGTCGGCGATGTCGGCATTGGTGATCCATATCTTGGCGCCGTGGATCACGTACTCTCCGCCATCCCTGGTTGCCGTGGTGCGCAGGGATGCGGCGTCGGAGCCAGCTTCGGGCTCCGTGAGGGCGAAGCAGCCGATCTTCTCTCCAGAGGCCAGCTCGGGGAGGTGACGCCGCTGGAGCTCGGGTGACCCGGCGTAAACCAGGCCCAGGGAGCCGATGCCGTTGTTCGTGGTGATCATGATCCTGAAGCAGAGGTTGGCCCGGCTCAGCTCCTCCATGACCACACACATCCCCAGGGCAGAGAGGCCGAGGCCGCCGTGCTCCTTCGGGATGACCAGGCCGTACAGGCCCAGATCTCGCATGGAGCGCAGCACTGACTCGGGGATGCGGTTCTCCCGCTCCACCTGGTCCGCGATGGGGTCCAGCTCGCGAGTGACGAAGCGGCGCACCGTCTGCCCCAGCAGCCGCAGCTCCTCCGGTAGCTCCAGGTCCACTATCCCTCTCCTTTTCCGTCCTCGTGGCGGAAGAAGCCGCGGCCGGTCTTTCGGCCCAGGTGGCCCCTCTCCACGAGATCCCGGAGCAGTGCAGGGGGCTCGAACCGTGGGTCTGCCGTTCGCCTGAAGATCTCCTCCCGGGCAGCCAGGACCACGTCCAGACCCACCAGGTCTACTGTCTCGAGGGGCCCCATTCTCCAGCCGAAGGCCCCCCGGACACCGCGGTCCAGGTCCTCGGCCGTGACGACACCCTCCTGCACCAGGCGAATGGCCTCGTTGGAGGCCGTCATGGCGACGCGGTTGAGCACGAAGCCCGGTAGATCTCGGCGAACCAGAACCGGCTCCCGATCCATCTCGCGCACCAGCTCGGCCGCCGCCTGAAAGGTCTCGGACGTGGTCTGCTCTCCCTGGATAACCTCCACCACCTTCATGAGTGCGGGAGGGTTGAAAAAGTGCATTCCGAGCATTCGTCCGGGCTCTGTGAGCTCCTCCGAGAGCGTCGTAATGGGGATCCCCGAGGTGTTGGTGGCGATGATCGTGCAGGCCCCGCAGGCGGTCTCCAGGGCCGCCAGGATCCGCCTCTTCAGCCCCAGGTCCTCGGGCACGGCCTCGATGGCCAGGGTAAGGTCGGGCTGTGATTCCGGGGCATTCTCCTCCCACAGGAGGGGGCGCACTCGCCTCAGCACTATCCCTGGAGTCTCCCGGACGACACCCTTGCGAGCCAGGCGCTCCAGGGAGGAGCGCATGGAGCCCCTGGCGCGATCCAAGGCTTGCTGCTCCACATCCGACAGGGTCACATCCCAGCCCGCCTGGGCGCACACCTGGGCGATGCCAGCTCCCATGGCGCCAGCTCCCACTATCAGCACGGATCTTTGCATCTCGCGCCTCCTGGTTCCCTATCCGCGGATTCGGGTGCGGAGAATAACCGCCTTGGAGCCCCCCTGACCAAGGTTTTTTTCTGCAACCGGTGGGGGAGGGGCGTGTCCTTGCATCGTGGCCCCTCGCAACTTCGGCGTACTGATCTGTCCACGGGAGCGGTATCGGCTACTGTGGGAGCGCCGCTCTTGGCAGGAGGTTACCATGAGAAAGCTGCTGGTGGTTCTGGACGTGACGTCGTTGCTCCTTGTCCTGGGGGGAGTGGCGGCCTGCGGGGACAACCCGGCGAATGGCCACCAGGATGGCGGCCAGGACGTCAACGTATCCCGAGACGCCAGTCCTCCCGACAGTGACGGCGCGCTCACCGGTGTGAGCCTTACGGTCAGCACCCGGGCTGTGCAGGACTGTGGAGTGTGGGAGCCCATGCACCAGCCAGAGCTGAGCTACCAGACCCCCACGGCCATCACAGTCGGTGTCATGGGCGTGGACCTCATGCGGACCCACAAGGATCCCTCGCCGGTGCAGCTCTCCCTCGGGGCTCCAATGGTGGAGGTGGACGCCTCGGCAGGGGGCAGCGTGGCGACCGTGGACACCGGGTCCATCCCGGCCGACACCTATCGGTACATCAGGCTCAAGCTGGCGTACGTTACCTACGAGCTGGAGGCGACCGCCCACGGACCCATGACCGTCCCCGGCACCTTGAAGATGGACATGGCCCTCTCCAACCACGAGGACTCCCAGGGGCAGATTCGCGCTCAGGGTCAATACGTGGCGACCTTTTCGGCCTTTGGCCAGCAGTACTCCATGCCCGGGAGCACCCCTTTCAACTGTACGCTGTCGGAGTGGGGCGGAATCGCCTTCACCACTGGCACCGATTTCGTGGTGCGGGTGCCGATCCCGGGCGGTCCGCTGGTGGTGGACCATGGGAGCACGGAGCCCCTGGCGGTGGACCTGCTCTTCCCCATGCGAGACGCCTTCGCCTGGCGTGACCTGGACGAGGCCGGCTTTGCCGACGGAGTGCTGGACATCTCGCAGCCCCCCGGCCCGGTGGAGCTCCCAGACGCCCTCGTGGAGTGTCACCTGCTCATGGCCGACCGCTGTCAGGGAGATGCGGTGAATCCCATTCACCCCACCTGGCCCATGCCGGACTCTTCCATCGACTTTTGCTCCGACGGCCAGCAGGTTGTCCCCTGCCCGAACCCGGGAGAGGCGGGCTACGGGCAGGACGCCCAGTACACGGTCAACGCCATGGACTATGATGCGGCCTCAGAGGTGGTCACTGACCGAATTACCGGGCTGCGATGGCAGCGCTCGGTGCCCCCGGAGAGCTTCGACTGGTGGGAGGCCAGGGACTACTGCGCGGGCCTCCATCTGGGTGGGCTGGATGGCTGGCGTCTGCCCAGCCGCATGGAGCTGGTGTCCCTTCTGGACTTTGGCGGCCTGGATCCCACCATTGACCTGGACGCCTTTCCCGGAACGCCCTCGGACTTTTTCTGGACCGCGTCTCCGGTTCCATTTTTGAACCTGGCCTACGGCGTGCGCTTCGAGCTGGGCTTCATCTACGACCACGACCCCCACGGCAGCGGCCGGGTCAGGTGCGTGCTGGCCGACTATGTCCCTCCTGAGCCGCGCTTCGTCTTCGACGCCTCCACGGTGACCGACATGGGCACCGGGCTCGTGTGGCAGAGGAGCCACTTCGCAGCAATGACCTGGCTGGATGCCCTGCAGACCTGCGAGGACCTGGACCTCGCAGGGCTCACGGACTGGCGCCTGCCCAACCTGAAGGAGACCCAGACCCTGGTGGACGACCGGCGGCTCCAGCCGTCCATAGATGTTGTGGCCTTTCCGGACACTCCCTCCGAGTGGTTCTGGTCCTCCACTCCCATCCAGTTCCCGCCAGACGAGGCATGGGCTACCAGCTACACCGACGGATACGCATCGATACACGCCTTCGATGAGCTGCAGCTAGTGCGGTGTGTGCGCAACGACTGAGCGGCCGGCCGCAGTGGCAGTGGGGGAGCTGACGCTTGCCCGCAGTGGCCCCTCACGGGACGCACACGTTGACCCAGCGGATGGAGCCCGCAGACCAGTGCTGCTCCAGCTTGCAGTTGGGGAAGCCGGGGTCGGTGCAGTCGCTGTCGGTGCAGCACCTGGCTCTGCACACGCCGTTGCAGAAGCGGGAGCGACACTGGCTGCCCGAGGTGCAGGCATCTCCTTGCTGGCCCGCGCCGGGGCTGGCGTACCTGAGACAGACGTTGTAGTCGGCGATGGTGTAGGCGACCTTCGCGCAGTAGAACTGGTCTCCCTGGTAGTCCGGGCAGTCGGCCAGGGAGCAGCAGTGGTCCACGCACTGGTCCCGGACGCAGTCGTTGGTGCCGTCCGACCAGTAGTCATAGCAGGTCGGGTAGGCTGGGTCGGTGCAGTCTCCGTCACCAGCGCAGCCCGTGTCGTTGATCATGAACGAGTAGCAGAGGTTGGAGAGGCAGTCGCCAGGGGAGCCGGTGGTTCCGCAGCCGGGTGCGCCCATGGGGTCCAGCCCGGTCCCTGCGTCCCGGCAGATGGAGCGGCCCGACGTGGGGAGGCATGCCTGGCCCGGCAGGTGCTCGCAGTCAGACTGCGTGCAGCAGGACTCGGCGCACACGCTGGCGAAGCAGTCGTCGCTCCGGCAGTCGGAGTCTGCGCCGCAGCCATCTCCGTAGCGGCCGTCCCCCTGGGTGGCGTCCAGGACCACGCAAACGTCCACCGTGTGGCCGCCCCCGGTGGAGTCGTCATAGGGGCGGCAACCCCAGCCCGGGGGGCAGTCGTGCTGCTTGCAGCAGAAGTCGGTGCAGAGGTTGCCCATGCCGGCGAGACAGAAGCCGCTGTCACAGCCGCCAGAGCAGCTCTGGCCGATGTCCCCGTAATCATGGGGTGAGCAGGCGCCGCTGGATGGATCGCAGTCATGGCCGATCTCGCAGTCGTAGTAGGTCTGGCACCCCGGGAGACAGTAGCCGCCCCCGTCGGCCATTGCCAGACCGTCGGTGTCGCACACCGTCGTTGGGGGGCTGCAGTCGGTGTCATCCAGGCAGTCTCGCGGCTCGCAGTGGTACAGGTGGCCGGCGGTGATCAGATCGCAGCGGCTCTCTGGTGCACAGTCGGCGTGGGTCTCGCAGCCGGGGACGCACTCGTAGTCCTCGCAGACCGTGACCGGCGGGTTGCAGCCGGTGTCATCGACGCACTCCGGCTCGTGGCAAAGCCCGGTGGCCGGCTCGCAGATGGGCAGCTCCTCGGGGCAGTCCCCGCTCACCGAGCATGGCCCAACGCAGACCCCTGGGGATGGGTCGCAGTTGGGATAGCTGGGTCCCGGGCAGTCTGCCGCCCCCTCGCACGGAGGGAGACACTGGCCGAGCTGAGCCACGGTGTCGTCGAGCTGGCAGTTGGGCAGGGCCGGGTCGGTGCAGTCGCCGTGGCTCTCGCAGGGGGCAAAGCAGAGCCCATCCGAGCCGCAGTTGGGCCACTGGGGAGGGCAGTCGGCCTCGTCCTCGCACGGGCCCGTGCAGCGCCCGCTGGATGGGTCGCAGTTGGGCAGGGCAGGGTCTGTGCAGTCGGCGTTGGTGGCGCAGTCGGGCTGGCACCAGCATCCGCCGCAGTGCATCTCCCCGGGGCAGTCCTCATCCACAGAGCAGGGGCAGGAGCCACCGGAAGATGATGAGCAGCCGTCACAGCCAGCGGCGCAGGCTCCAAGAAGAATGGCCAGCCCAATGGCCAGCCGCAGCAAGTTCACTCCCTCTCTGCTCCGCAGCGCCATGGGGCGCCCCCTTTCATCGTAGATCCCATTGCGAGTGCAAGGCCATAAATCGAGCATAGTGGAGAGGCTGGCCGGGTGTCAATTCGGGGAGGAGGACTGGGCAGGGCGGGCTGGCGCTGCCGGACCGGGTGCGTGGGGATCAGGGGCTCCCACGGGCGCTGGATCCATCTGGAGGATGGCGCATTTCCATTCTGATGCTATATTGGCGTGAAGCCGGCTCGATCCGAGGCCGGCATTGTCTTGGAGGCTCTCCCGTGAAACGTCCAGTGGTGCCTGTGAGCGAGTACTTCGAGCACGAGAGCTATCCTCCCATCGACCCTGACTTGGCCCCGGGGCCCTGCCCAGAGCTGGTCTCAGGTGGTGGCGCTGGCGCCGGCGCAGGCGCGCCGGCTGTCCTCTCCAGGCGGGGGTTTTGGGGGAGGCTGGCCCTCGTCTCGGCCACAGGGATGGGCGCTGGAGCCGGGGCGACCTTGCTGTCGGTCCCGGCGGCTGCCGGCTCCGACCCAAAGGACCGGCGTGAGCGTGTTTCCATCGACCTGCGTGGCTTTTTCATCGGCAAGCAGACGAGCCTGGTCGGCAGGAGCCTCCTGGTCCTGACTGGAGACAGGGGCCTGGCTCGGTGGCTGAGACGACGATCGAATCTCGGCCCGCTGCTGGTCGCCATCAGGCGCGTCCTGCGCGCGGCCAAGGAAGACACACTGACCGACGGCAAGAAGCTCTTGCACCTGGAGCGAAAGCTAGGGGCAGAGATTCGCCGTGGCTACCGAGTCAAGACCGGCAGGACCGCGCGGGCCTTGGACGTGATGCTCGAGGTGAGGTCGCCCATGGTGTCGAGGACGGTGACAAGGATAGCTGGAGGTGTCGGCCTGCCCAGGCTGCATCGTCGCAGGCCCGCGCCTTCCCGGCCGCGTCGCAGGCCCACACCCTGAAGCCGAGTCTCGACGCCAGGGCACGCGCCCCGACTCCTCCAGTAGCCTGCCAGGAGTCGGGAGATTCGTGGGGTGAATGGTCCCACCGGACCGGAGCTGTGAGCAG
>JAJRWW010000557.1 GCA_024276595.1 Myxococcota bacterium | reverse complement strand
GCGATGGGCTTTCGTCCGTGGCGCCTGGCCAGGATGCCCACCTCGTCGAAGGTCTCCTCCAGGGTCTCCAGGCGCTCATCCAGCTTCACGGGGTCCACCGGGGGGAGGTTGTCGTATCGGCTCTTGAGCCCGGAGAACATCCTGCGGAAGGTTTCGATGATCCTGAGCTTCTGCGGCTGGTTGGGCGGCACCGCCTTGCCGATGTGATCTACCTTGAGCACCTCCTTGAGGCCCTCCAGCTCCGCGCCCAGGGCGCGGGCTTCGGCCATGGTCTTGACGATGATGCCGATGAACTCGGTCTTGAAGTTCGACTCCTCGATCATCTTGATGTAGGCCTTCTTGGACTCGGTGTCCTCGGGCATCATGGAGGTGATGTTGTAGTCGAGGGGGGGCTCCTTCTGCAAGGACAGGGCAGCGGTGACAATGGCGCCCACCAGCAAGATGGCCATGGGCCAGCGCAGCAGGAGCCTCACCGCCACTGCGCGCTTCTTGCCGGTGGATGCCCGTACCAGCTTGGGTACTGGTCCCGGTTTGAGCACGAGCATGGCCGGGAGGATGCCCAGGGCGGCGATGAGCATGAAGATCATCCCGGTGCCAGCGATGACTCCCAGCTCCGAGAAGGCGGTGAACTCACTGATGGCGGTGGTGTAGAAGGCGGTGGCGGTGGTCAAGGCGCCGGTGACCAGGCCCGGCCCAACCCCCATGATGGCAGATGTCACCGCCTGCTTCGGATCCTCGCCCTTGCCGCGAGCCTCGTTGAAGCGGGCTATGATATGGATGCCGAAGTCTATTCCCAGCCCCAGCAGGATCGCCGCGAAGAGGGATGTGATCAGGTTGAAGCCCCCGTAGACGACGACGGTGAAGGCCACGGTCCAAAGGAGCCCCACGAGGAGGGCGGAGTTGGCCAGCAGGGCCTGGCGCACGACCCGGAACACCAGCATGAAGATGGCGGCGATGCCCAGCAGAGCCAGGATGGTGGTGATGAACATGTCCCGCTGGATGATCTTCATCTCGTCCACCACCAGGGCGGGGTATCCGGTGAACTCGACGCTCACGCCTGGGTGCTTACTTGCTATCTGGTGAGCCATGGCGCGGGCGCGCTCCACCATGGGGATGAGGTCCTTGGTCTCATCCGAGTCGGTGGTGGGGCGGATGAACAGGTAGAGCCGCTTGTAGTGCTTGTCCGCCAGGTAGCCCTGGGGGTCCAGGTTGGCCTTCGACAGGTCGAAGCGCCTCATGTAGAGGTCCTCCAGCCCGGTGATCTTCTTGCGAGAAGGGTGCGTCAGCCATGCCTCTATCTCCTTGAAGAACTGCTGGATTATCTCGATCCCCTTCCCCTGGGAGCCGGCCTTGAGCACGATGGGGTTGGGCTTGTCCACCGTCTCCTTCACCAGGTTCTGCACGGCCAAAAGCAGCGAGTCCAGGTTCCGGATGGAGATGAAGCGTTGGACCATCTCGTGGGTCATGAGCCCTTGGCGCTCCATGCTGGCCTTCAGGCTCTCCAGCTCCTTGAGGGGGACGTACAGGAGCGCCCTCTCCTTGAGCTTCTCGATGTCCACGTGGTGCATCACGTGCTTGAACATCTTTGGCTCCGCCAGGAGGGTCTTGGTGAGCTTGTCGGAGACCTGTCTGCGCTGGTCCAGGGTGCCTCCCTCGACCACTGCGATGAGGTGGTTGGGGTTGCCGAACTCCCTGAGAAAGGCCGTGAGCTGCCGCTGGTAGGGGTTGCTCTCGTCCATGAGGTTGGTGCGAGAGGTGGAGATGGTCAAAAACGGCAGCGCGGCCAGGGAGGCCAGGGTCATGGCGGCGGCCACCCCCAGCACCAGCAGGGGCTTGGTGGTCACCGCCCAGACGAAGCCACGCAAGATCCTGTCTCGCAGCATCACCAGGGTCAACGACAGGATCAGCAGCAGCAGCAAGGCCAACACCATGGTCGGGTTGCTAAACAGGGATGTGCGGGCAAAAACAGGTATGTGAATCACAGGCTGGCTCCAGCTATGGAAAAGCAGGCAACCCAGAATCCGGCCCCCGGGTCTGGCTGTCAAGGGATAAGCGGGCTCCCCGGGCATGGATGTGATACTGTCTGAGCCCTGCGTGAGGAGCTCATGGATGACAGGCAGCTTCCAGATGAAGAGGCCCTCGCCACGGCGCGGTTGGCGGCCCGGCGGGCGGGGGATATCCAGATGGAGCGCTTTGGGAGCCCGGGGCTCGTGCGGCGCAAGCACCCCATGGAGCTGGTGACCGAGGTGGACCTGGCCTGCGAGGAGGCCGTCGCCCAGATAGTGGGCGCACGCCATCCTGGCCACGGTTTCCTGGGTGAGGAGTCTGGGGCCACGGGCCACATATCGTCACACCGCTGGATCGTCGACCCCCTGGATGGAACCACCAACTTCGCCCAGGGGCTCCCGGTGTTCGCCGCGTCTGTGGCCTACTCCTACCTGGGGGTTGTGCGGGCCGCCGCCTGCGTCATCCCTCCCTGGGGAGAGGAGCACTGGGCAGTGCTCGGGGGAGGGGCCTTCTGGAATGGCCGGGCGTCGAGGGTCTCGCAGACCTCGGCCCTGGAGCAGGCCTTCGTGGCCACGGGCTTC
>JAJRWW010000556.1 GCA_024276595.1 Myxococcota bacterium | reverse complement strand
GTCGGAGGAAAGAGGCGCCTCGAAGAGATACACCCTCTCGGCCATGACGCCCGGAGAGAGCCAGATGGGGCTCCCCAGGGGGACGAAGTCCTCTGGGGGCACCCGTGCGCCCATCTCCTCCAGTGCCTCCGTGCTGCATCGACGCACCAGGCCCTCATCCCCACGGTCGCCCGGCTCCAGGATCCCGGCGGGGAGTTCCCAGAGCCTGGGAGAGGGGCGACGGCCACGCCCGAGGTCGCTGTCGAGGAAGAGCGCAGGGCGCATGCTCTTTCGAAGACCCACCTCCAACGTGCCGTCAGAGCGCATCCGGTGCAGTACAAAGGCCACCGCGTCCATGCCCATCTTTCGAACCACCGAGTCACAGGAGTAGGGATCGCTCCAGCCGCCGGCAGCGCTGGCGTGCTGCACTCGGCGGTGGTAGCACCGCAGGAAGTCCCCCTCCTCTCCGGAGAGACGCTCACTCAGCACCTGGACGTCCTTGGGCTCCCTCGAGGACGCCCCCGCGTCTGTGGTAGTCATGTGGCTCCTTCAGGCCAACCGGGCAGCAGCCACCATATACCTCGAACCAGACCAAAGTCCCAGGCTCACGGCGGCCATTTTTGCTTGACCGTCCGCAGGGAAAACTTATGCTCCCGGGTGGACACGCTGCCACGGCCGCGGTCCACCGAAACCCCGCGGGCCGGGCTGGAGGTTGCTCCTGAGATCTCCGGACGGCACCCAAGGAGCCAAGATATGAGCGACATTCCGAGCGACCTCAAGTACACCAAGGAGCACGAATGGGCTCGCATCACCGACGACGTGATGCGAGTTGGGATCACCCGCCACGCGGCCGACCAGCTCGGTGACATCACCATGGTGGAGCTCCCGCGTGAGGGGGACGCCGTGCAAAAGGATGACGAGCTCGGCACCATCGAGTCCGTGAAGGCAGTGTCGGCGGTCTACGCTCCGGTCTCCGGATCCATCGTCAAGGTAAACGAGATCCTGGAGGACAACCCGGAGTACGTCAACGACGACCCCTACGACGTGGGCTGGCTCGTGGAGATCCAGGTAGGCGACCCCTCCGAGCTCGGCTCGCTCATGGACGCCGAGGCCTACGCGGCCTTCGTGGCCGAGCAGGAGGAATGAGCGGTAGCTCCCCTCGCCCCGCCCCTCGGCCCTCCAACACCATTCCGGCCGTGCCGACCCCTCGGAGGCGCCCGGCCACTGGACCTCTCATGAGATACATTCCCCACACGGACCAGGACGTCGCTCGGATGCTCCAGGACATCGGCGCCGCCTCGGTGGAGGACCTCTTCTCCTCCATTCCGGAGGACAACCGTCCGAAGGACGCTCTGGGGCTGCCCCCACCCATGGCAGAGCACGAGCTCATGGCCATGATGGGGAGGCTCGCCAGTGCCAACGAGCCCATCTCCAGCGGCGGAATGCTCGCCTTCCTGGGAGCGGGGGCCACGCCCCACGCCATCCCTCAGGCGCTCGACAGCATCATCCGCCGGGCAGAGTTCCTGACCGCCTATACCCCCTACCAGGCCGAGATCAGCCAGGGCACCCTCCAGGCGGTGTTCGAGTTTCAGACCATGGTCTGCGAGCTTTTCGACCTGGAGGTGGCAAACGCATCCATGTACGATGGCGCCTCCGCCACCGCGGAGGCGCTCCTCATGGCGAAGAGGGTCACCCGAAGGGAGCGCTTCCTGGTGTCCGAGGGGCTGCACCCGGAGTACCTACAGACCTGCGAGACCTACCTCTCCGGGCTCCCCGGAGCCGAGCTGGTAAAGATCCCCCTGGGTTCCGACGGGCGCACGGACCTCGCCTCGGCCGAAGCCGCGCTCGCCGAAGCCCCCTCTGCCTGCCTGCTGGTGCAGTCACCCAACTTCTTCGGCGTGGTGGAGGACATGCGCCCCATCGCGGAGCTGGCCCACGCCGAGGGAGCCCTGGCCGTGGCGGCCGTGACGGAGATGGTCTCCCTGGGCGTCCTGGTCCCGCCGGGCGCGTGCGGCTGCGACATCGCCGTGGGCGAGGGGCTGGGCTTCGCGGCGCCCCTCTCCTTTGGGGGACCAGGGGTGGGCCTGCTGGCCACCCGTGACAAGCTCAAGCGACAGATGCCCGGGCGGCTCATCGGCGAGACGGTGGACGCCGATGGGCTGCGCGGGTACGTGATGACCCTGGCCACTCGGGAGCAGCACATCCGCCGGGAGAAGGCCACCTCCAACATCTGCACCAACCAGGGCCTCATCGCCCTCTGCTTCACCATCCACGCGGCGCTCCTGGGCCGACGCGGCTTCGAGCGGCTGAGCCGCATCAACCTGGCCAAGGCCCAGCACGCCAGGGAGGCCATCTCCCGGCTGGAGGGCTACGAGCTGCGCCATGACTCCCCCTGCTTCAACGAGATGGCATTCCGTGTGCCGGGCGGAGACGCCCGCAAGGTGGTCAATCGACTGGCCGCCCAGGGGATCCTCCCGGGGGTGCCCCTGGGTCGGTTCAACCCGGAGTGGCAAGACACCCTGCTCGTGAGCGTCACCGAGCTGCACCGTCGCGAGGACATAGACCGACTGGTGGCCGCCCTGGCCACGGAGGGAGCCTGAGCCATGGCATCTAGCTGCGTCACCAGTGGGCTCTTGCACCAGGAGCCCAGCATCTTCGAGATCGGCGCGCCGGGGAGATCGGGCGCCTCCCTGGCCGACCTGGACGTGCCCGAGGTGGACCCTGCGGAGCTTTTCGGGGATCTGGCCCGCGAGGATGCCCCTGGCCTCCCCGAGGCCAGCGAGGTGGAGATCACCCGTCACTTCACCCGCCTCTCCCACTGGAACTACGCCATCGACCTGGGCATGTACCCGCTGGGGTCGTGCACCATGAAGTACAACCCCAAGGTCAACGAGGCCACCGCCAGGCTTGCCGGCCTGGCGGACCTGCACCCCTATCAGCCCGAGGAGCAGGTGCAGGGCTCGCTGGCGCTCATGTGGGAGCTGGAGCGCGCCCTGTGCGAGATCTCCGGCTTCTCGCGTGTCACCCTCCAGCCCGCCGCAGGGGCCCACGGTGAGCTCACCGGCCTCATGCTCGTGCGCGCTCACCTCACCGCCCAGGGGAACCCACGCAAG
>JAJRWW010000555.1 GCA_024276595.1 Myxococcota bacterium | reverse complement strand
AGACGCGCAGCGCCTCTCCCCTCGGTGCGCTCGCCACACGCCTGGAAGCCCGCCTCGAGCGGGATCGTGCCGCAGTGCTGGACATGAGTCTACCTACGCTCGGTACCGCCAGACCGAGGGGCGTCGGCGCAGTTGCATCGCTTGGCGGCAGCGCAACCGGGAAGTGGACATGCGCGGCTCGCGATACCGGATTCGTCGGCGTCGAGGGGCTCTCTACGGAGTGGACGACGTGCTCGAACCGTACACTGCGTCGATCATCAAGCGCACCGAGGATGATATCGCCAACTGGCTCGCCACCGAGGTCGGCTTCATCGGAGGGTTGTGCCGCTACGACGGTGAACCCGTCGTGCTCGAGCCGTACCAGGTGTCCTGCCTGGAGAACCGCTCGCGCTTCCGGTGGGTCACGAAGAGCCGGCAGGTCGGCCTCTCCTTGGTCGCGGCGCTCGAGGCTCTGGCGCGGTGCCATCTCCGGGAGGGGCACACCACGGTGTTCGTGTCGTTCTCGCAGGACGAGGCAAAGGAGAAGATCCTCGTCGCGCGCC
Source organism: Myxococcota bacterium (assembly GCA_024276595.1). GTDB lineage: Bacteria > Myxococcota_A > Polyangia > HGW-17 > JAJRWW01 > JAJRWW01. The sequence goes on along the minus strand of JAJRWW010000555.1, from coordinate 4,388 downwards.
AGGTCTTCGAGGAGCTTCCGATCGCCTACCAGAAGAAGCTCGTCGTGGACTCGAAGACGGAGCTGGCCTTCGAGTCGAACGCTGTCGGGCGCCGCCTCTCCCGGATCCTGTCCGTCCCGGCGAAGGCACCCCTGGGCAGGAAGGGTGACGTTCTCCTCGACGAGCTCGCGCACATCGTCAACAACCGCGAGGTCTACACGGGCTCGACGGCGCTCATCCTCCGGTCTCACGGTCAGCTAACCGATTACAGCTCGCCGCTCGGTCGGGAGGTCTGGCCGCAGGCTCAGCAGCAACGGGCTCTCCTCGGTCACCTTCCGGAACAGGATCTGCTGCAGCGTGTCCGCCTTGATCGGCCCCTGGCCTGTCAGCATCCGACATCTCCATCGAGGGCGCGTTTTGAGGCATTGTGGCCCGGTGCTTGCTGTCGTTGTTGTCGCCCTCATGCTGAGCCGGGACGAGCAGATCATCACCGTTCAGGTCTCTCTGGATTTCCATGGCAGAATCGACCTACAGGTCTACGCGCCCATGTTCTACGTCGGCCAGGCGGCCCACGCGATCCAGGACACGTTTTCTCACACGCTGCGCGATGGAGCCGACGACTATCGATCCATCGTCCACGTCCTGAACTACATCGACGCCATCGGCACAGACATGACCGAGACCCGGGGCGGTCTGGCCCACTCCAACACCATGGACGACTGTAATCGGGAGGATATGGCCGTTCTGGCGGACCATGCCGTATTAGCCACGACGGAGCTCTTCGTTGCGGTTCGCGAGCAGTACTCGGGCCGAGATCCGGACGCAGTGCTTGCCGTGCTGGACACCTGGGTCACATTGAAGCCGGGGTGCACCCTGGAAAATGACTTCTGCGACAATTCCGAGAGGCTGGCGGTCGCGCGAATTGATCAAACCGAGCCGTATCTGAAGGCTGTGTTCAGCTGTAGCGCTGCTGGGGCCAATAGCCACCGTGGGGTGGGGATGACCGTGGTGGGGATGACCGTGGTGGGGCTGCTGTTGTTGCTTTTCTGGGTAGGTGTCAGGGCCAGGATCCGAAAGGGGTAGGTGAGTGCTCGATGGTGGGCGAGACGCCCGTGTGGATGCTGGGATTCGTCGAGATAGGTGTCCCCCACTTGTGCGGGGGCTTGGTTAAGGTCCAAGTCCAGATCTTCCTGGGGGTCCAGGCGTGCGGGTGCGATCGTGCGGGTGCGATAGCGATAGGTGGCGGAGTGGCTGGGAGATCTCAGATGGGTCTGGGAACTTGCTTCTGGCTGTGATATTCTCAAGCCACTTGGGCTCGATCTGTTCCAGACGGAGGTGATCAGAGGATGCGTGTGCGCAAGTCGCTAGTATTGGGTGCCGCGGCCGTGGCCGGGCTTTTTCTGTCGGCCTGCGGGCCGGTGGGGAGCAACCACAACCAGGAGACCTGCTCTGGGGCCGAGTTCTGCAGCGGTCACGGGCTCTGCGATGACACCAGCGGGGTGGAGGTGTGCACCTGCGACACCGGGTACTCGGGGGTGGCCTGCCAGGACTGCGACGTCGGGTGGGTCGACAATGGCAGCGGGATCTGCACGCAGGTGGACCGGTGCACCTACGAGTGCACCGCCCAGAACCGCGAGTGCATCGAGACGGCGGGGGACGTGGTGTGCGGAGACTGCCTGGAGGGCTACTACGAGGAGGGAGACCGCTGCTACGAGTCCTGCGCAGCGGAGTCCCACGCCGGCGAGCTGGTGCCCCTGGATCTGTACGTGATGCTGGATCGCTCTGCGTCCATGCAGGACGTGGGCAAGTGGTCGGCGGTGGTGGCCGCCCTGGAGGGCTTCGTGCAGTCGCCGGACACTGAGGGCATCGGCGTGGGCCTGCAGTTCTTCCCCCTGGCCCCCTCCGGCTCCATCCCTTCAGGCTGTGCCAGCGACGCCGACTGTGGCCTGTACGGCCCATGTATGCCAGGCTTTAACACCTGTGCGGGCTCCTTTGCCCAGGACACCTCCTGCGACCCGGCCGACTACGAGCAGCCCCTGGTGCCCATCCAGGTGCTCCCCGGGGTGTCTCCCGCCATCACAAACGCCCTGTCGGCCGAGAGCGCCGAGGGATCCGCCACTCCCACCGAGCCCGCCTTTGCCGGGGCCGCTGTCTACGCAACCGCCTGGGCCGAGTCCAACCCCGACCACCTGACCTTCATCGTCTTTGCCACCGACGGGGAGCCCACGGGCTGCTCCACCAACTCCGTGGCCGGCACCGCTGACCTGGCCGCCGCCGCCGCCACCGCATCTCCTTCGGTAAAGACCTTTGTCATCGGCGTGGGTGGAGAGCTCGGCAGCCTCAACCAGATCGCCTCCGCCGGCGACACGGGGCAAGCCTACCTGGTGGACACGGGCGGCAACGTCACCCAGCAGTTCATCGACGCGCTCAACGAGATCCGCTCCACGGGCGCCTGCCTCTTCCAGATCCCACAGCCCGCCCAGGGCACGGTGGACTTCGGGCGCATCAACGTCAACCTGGTGGATCCTGCGGACCCCAGCTTTGGTGAGACGGTCTTCAACGTGACCACTGAGGCGGGCTGCGACCCCTCCACCGGAGGCTGGTACTACGACAGCACGGATGATCCACAGATGATCCTGCTCTGCTCGGCCACCTGCGACAAGGTGCGGCTGCAGGACCTGGACGTGGAGATTCTGGTGGGCTGCTCCACCATCGTCCCCTGATGGCAAGCTCGACAACAGTCCCCTGAGGGCCCACCTGGCCTTCCTCTGGGGGCACTGCTACAGCCCCCCCGATTTCACGTGGCCACCCATTGTGCTGGGAAACTTGCAGATATTTGCTAGATTACCTTCCCTGGCGGTGACGACAACCGGCGCCCCCGGCCCAGTGGCCCGGTGGCCTTGACGAAACGGAGAGTTAAGATGGACGCGAAGACCAAGGAAGTGCTGCACTGGTTCGAGGAGATCGCCAAGATACCCAGGTGCTCGAAGAACGAGGAGCAGATCTGCGCCTGGCTGGCTAGCTGGGCCCAGGAGCACGGCTTCGGGGTGAAAAAGGACGCCGCTGGGAACATCCTGATCCAGGTGCCCGGGACCGAGGGGTACGAGAGCTCGACCCCGGTGGTCATCCAGGGCCACATGGACATGGTGTGCGAGCGGGAGAAGGGCTTTGATTTCGATTTTTCGAAAGACCCCATCAAGCTCATCTTCGATGATGATGGCTGGCTCAGGGCCGACCGGACCACCCTGGGCGCCGACAACGGCATCGCCATTGCCATGGCCATGGCGATATCTCTGGACGAGGACCAACCCCACCCGCCGCTGGAGCTGCTGTTCACCGTGGACGAGGAGACGGGGCTCACGGGCGCCGTGGCCCTGGAGCCGGGCTTTTTGGAGGGCAAGATCCTGCTCAACGTGGACTCCGAGGACGAGGGTGTCTTCACAGTGGGCTGCGCCGGGGGCAACGACACGCACATCTCGCTCCCGGTGGCGTCGGAGCCCATACCGGCCGGGAGCAAGGTGCTTCGACTGGTCGCCGGGGGGTTGTCCGGCGGCCACTCCGGGGTGGACATTCACGAGCAGCGGGCCAACGCCATCCGAGTGCTGGCTCGGGGGCTCGGCGATCTTCTGAAGGGCTCGGACATGCGCATCCTGTCGCTCAAGGGCGGCACCGCTCACAACGCCATTCCCCGAGACGCCGAGGCCCTCATCGCCCTCCCGGGGGATGCGCTGAAGGGCGCCCAGGAGACCATCTCCGAGCTGCAGAGCGCCCTCAGGGCCGAGTGCGCCAAGACCGACAAGGACATCTTCGTGACCCTGGAGGCTGCCGAGGGCGACCAGCAGGGCCTGACCGCGGCCGACTCCCGCAAGGTGGTGGACCTGCTGCTCGCAATTCCCCACGGCGTGGACGGCTACTCCAAGGAGATCCATGGTCTGGTGGAGACCTCCAACAACCTGGCCACCGCCAAGCTCGAGGGCGGCAAGCTCACGCTGCTCTCCAGCCAGCGCAGCTCCGACATGAACCTCCTGCAGCTTCTCACCGACCGCATCGAGGCCCTTGCCCGTGGCTTTGGCGGCGAGGCCGAGAGCGGAGGGGGCTATCCAGCCTGGCAGCCGAACATGGACTCGCCCCTGCTGGCAAAGTGCAAGGAGGTCTACAAGGAGCTCACGGGTAGGGAACCAAAGGTGGAGATCATCCACGCTGGCCTGGAGTGTGGCATCATCGGCGCCAAGTACGACGGCATGGACATGATCTCCTTCGGGCCGACCATCAAGAACCCCCACTCTCCCCAGGAGAAGCTGCAGATTTCCACCATAGGTCAGGTCTACCAGTTCATGGGCGCTCTGCTCGAGCAGCTCAAGTAGCCTCCTGCCACCCTCCCTCCGGGGATCTGCGCCCCAGCGCTCATT
>JAJRWW010000554.1 GCA_024276595.1 Myxococcota bacterium | reverse complement strand
TCGGGCCCCGCATGGCCATGGCGGTCAGCCGAGAGGGCCGCCGGTGGGCTTGGCCGATCTGCCCTTTCTGGGCGCTGCCTTGCTGGACGATGCCTTCTTGGGTGACCCCTTCTTGGGCGTGGCCTTTCTGGGCGCTGCCTTTCTGGGCGACGCCTTGCTGGGCGACGCCTTTCTGGGCGACGCCTTTCTGGGCGACGCCTTGCTGGGCGACGCCTTGCTGGGCGACGCCTTCTTGGGCCTCGACTTGCTGGGCGACGCCCTCTTGGAGCCTCGCCCCGCAGGACCTGGCGCCGGCTGTGACCGCCTCTGTCTGGAGGCACGACCACCCCCTCGCTGCCCGAAATGTCGGTTGGCAAAGACGTCCTTCAGGTAGGCCCCGGTGTGGGAGCCTGTCACCTTGGCCACATCATCTGGCGAGCCCGCTGCGACTATCTCGCCGCCCCGGTCACCCCCTTCCGGGCCGAGATCGATAATGTTGTCGGCGCACTTGATCACATCCAGGTTGTGCTCGATGACGATGACCGTGTTGCCCAGATCTGCCAGGCGGTTGAGCACCTCCAGCAGGCGGTTGATGTCCTCGAAATGCAGCCCGGTGGTGGGCTCGTCCAGGATATAGAGAGTCTGCCCGCTGGACTTCTTGGAGAGCTCCCGGGAGAGCTTGATGCGCTGCGCCTCCCCTCCGGAGAGGGTGTTGGCAGGCTGGCCCAGGCGCAGGTAGCCCAGCCCCACCTCCTGCAAGGTCTCCAGCTTCTGGCGAATCTTGGGCACATGGCCCAGGAACGCCCACGCCTGCCGCACGGTCATGTCCAGCACGTCGGCCACGGACTTGCCCTTGAAGCGCACCTCCAGGGTCTCGCGGTTCAGGCGCCTGCCCTCACACTCCTCGCAGGTGACGAACACGTCTGGCAGAAAGTTCATCTCGATGCGGATGACCCCGTCCCCCTCGCAGGCCTCGCAGCGGCCACCCTTCACGTTGAAGGAGAAGCGGCCGGCCTTGTACCCCCGCATCTTGGACTCGGGGAGCTGTGCAAAAAGCTCCCGGATATGGGTGAAAACCCCAGTGTAGGTGGCCGGGTTGGACCTGGGCGTCCGGCCGATGGGGCTCTGGTCGATGGCCACCACCTTGTCGATGAGGTGCATCCCCTCCAGCCGCTCGTGGGGACCCACCATCTTGCTGGCCCGGTACATGCGCTCCTGCAGCGCCCGCAAGAGGGTGTCCACCACGAGAGAGGACTTCCCTGACCCGGAGACCCCTGTCACGCAGGTGATGAGCCCGAGGGGAAACCGCGCGGTGACATTCTTGAGGTTGTTGGTGGTGACGCCCTTGAGCACCAGGTGCCCGTGGGAGGGCTTGCGCCGGGTCACTGGCATGTCGATGGTCCGCCGCCGGGAGAGGTAGGCTCCGGTCAAGGAGCTCGGGTGCTCCTCCAGCTCCTCCGGTGTCCCCGCGCCCACGACCCTGCCGCCGGTCTGGCCAGCGCCGGGACCCATGTCCACGACATAGTCCGCGGCCCTGATGGTGTCCTCGTCGTGCTCCACCACGAGCACGGTGTTGCCCAGGTCCCGCAGCCGCTCCAGGGTGCGGAGGAGTCGCTCGTTGTCTCGCTGGTGCAGACCGATGGACGGCTCATCGAGGACGTAGAGCACCCCGGTCAAGGCGGAGCCGATCTGAGTGGCCAGGCGTATGCGCTGACCCTCGCCCCCGGAGAGGGTGGCCACCGAGCGGTCCACGGTAAGGTAGCCCACCCCCACATCCACCAGGAAGCTGAGGCGATCGGTCACCTCCCGCAGGACCCTCTCGCCGATTACCATCTGCTGGTCGGTCAAGGTCAGACCACGGAAAAAGTCCAGGCACTCCGAGATGTTCAGGCAGGTCACCTCGTGGATGGGGCGCCCACCCAGCAGCACCTGGCGCGACTCCCGCCGCAGCCGCGTTCCCTGGCAGCCCGGGCAGATCACCTCTCGCATGTAGCGGTGAAACTCCTCGAACGCCTCGTCCACCCCGTCCTCGGCGCGCCCCCCGTCCCGGCGTCGCCGCTCGGTCTCCCGCAGCCGGCGCTCCAGGTTCGGAATCACCCCTTCGAAGGGGCGGACGACCGTGTCGTTGCCCCGGCCCGTGGGGAACTCCAGCTTCTCCTCCCCGGAGCCGTGGAGGAGCACCTGGTCGGCCCTCTCCCCCAGCAGCCTGTAGGGGGTGTACATGTCGAAGCCGTACCGCTCGGCCACCTTCTCCAGGATCTGCTGAAAGTACGCCGCCGAGCGCCTGGCCCAGGGCTCCACCGCCCCCTCTCGGAGGGAGAGATCCGGCTCCGGCACCACGCGGTCCACGTCGAACCGGTACAGGCGCCCGAGGCCGTCGCAGGTCGGGCAAGCTCCGTGGGGGCTGTTGAATGAGAACATTCGGGGAGAGAGGTCCGGCATGGAGAAGCCGCACTGCACACAGGCAAAGCTCTGGGAGAAGATCAGATCCTCGTCGCTGTCGAGGGGGGCCACCTTCACCTGCCCCCCGGCCAGGCGCAGCGCTATCTCCACCGAGTCGGTGAGCCTCCGGCGCAGGCCGTCCTTCATGACCAGGCGGTCCACGTACACGTCCACGTCGTGGTGCCTTCGCCCGTCGAGGGCCACATCCTCGCTCAGGTCGAAGAGCTCCCCATCGATGGCCACGCGAGTGAACCCCTCACGACGCAGCGCCTCCAGCTCCTCCTTGAAGCTCCCCTTCTGGTGGCGGATGACCGGGGCCACCACCGAAAACCTGGACCCCTTGGGCAAAGCCAGCACCGCTTCTACTATCTGCTGCACCGACTGGGCGCTGATGGGAAGGCCGCAGTCCGGGCAGTGGGGAGTGCCCAGCCTGGCGTACAGCAGCCGGATGTAGTCGTAGATCTCAGTCACCGTGCCCACGGTGGAGCGCGGGTTCTTGGACGCGTTGCGCTGCTCGATGGAGACGGCCGGGCTCAGGCCGTCGATGGAGTCCACGTCCGGCTTGATCATCCGGGGCAAGAACTGCCTGGCGTAGGTCGACAGGCTCTCCACGTACCTGCGTTGCCCCTCGGCGTACACCGTGTCAAAGGCGAGGCTGGACTTGCCCGAGCCGGAGATCCCAGTGATCACGACCAGCTTGTCCCTGGGCAGGACCACGTCTACGTTCTTGAGGTTGTGGGTCCGAGCACCCTTGACAACGATGTTCTTCGCCACCGACACTCGATACCGCCTTTGCGAACCGCGCCCGGCTCCTCCCTCATCTGGTCGCCAGTGCCACGGCCTGTTTGTGGGGAGCAAGCAAAATAGCAGCTTGACACGCCTTGTCAACAGATTGTGTGCGCTCTTTGACTACACGCCCTCACCACCGCATCCCAGGTCCGGGGCGCAGCCCGCTCCGGGGCGCAGCCCGCTCCGGGGTGCAGCCACGCTAGGTGGGAGGCAGGGCACAGCGGCCGCTCCGCCGGGAGCGGGCCAAGGACAGGGCGAGCCGGATGGCCTCCTCGGTGGAGCAGGGATCCGCCTGCCCGGTCCAGGCGATGTCGTGGGCGGTCCCGTGGGCAGGAGATGTTCGAACAAAGGGCAGCCCCAGGGTGAGGTTCACGGCCCGCTCGAAATCCATGAGCTTGATCGGGATCAGCGCCTGGTCGTGATAGGCGGCAACCACCGCGTCGCAGCCTCCTCGAGCGGCGAGCCGAAACACCGTGTCCGCCGGCATTGGCCCGAGCAGCTCCACGGCCGCGCCCAGCTCCTGGCGGAGAACGGGCAGCGCTCTGTACATGGCAGGGCGCATCACCTCCCCCTCCTCGCGCCCCAGCACTCCCCCCTCTCCGGCATGGGGGTTGAGCCCTGCCACGGCGATGCGTGGGCTGGCCCGGCCGAAGTCCCGGCCCAGGGCGCGGGCGGTGAGCAGCAGCACATCTTCCAGCCGCTGTGACGTGAGGGCTCGGGGCACATCCGCCAGGGGCAGATGGATGGTGGCCAGGGAGACCTTGAGCGCCGGGGACGCGAACATCATGGCCACTGGCCCCCCGAACCGATGGGCGAGGAGATCCGTGTGCCCGGAGAAGCCAAAGCCAGCCTCCCGCATGGACTGCTTCTGAATGGGAGCCGTGACCAGCGCATCCACCTCCCCGGCCATGGCGCTCTCCACGGCCTGCTCGAGGGCCATGAGCTGGGCCCGGCCGCTCTGCTCGAAGGGCGTGCTGGAAGGCGGCTCCCTCAGGTCCAGCTCGGGCAGCGCCGCGGCCGTCTTGGGGCCCACCAGGTGGCAGGCGCGGCGGAGCACCTCCTGGTGACCGTGCACCACCAGGTGCGCGCCACTGACCTGCCGTGTCACATCACAGGAGCTGAGGGCACGAACCACCACCTCCGGGCCGACTCCCGTGGGGTCGCCCAGGGTCAGGTGGAGACGAATGGGAGCTGT
>JAJRWW010000553.1 GCA_024276595.1 Myxococcota bacterium | reverse complement strand
GGGACCCGAGGCGCCCAGCTCTGCCCACCCGCGAGCCGAGACAGGGGGAGGTTGGTCTTGCTCCTGCGCGCGCGAGTCCAGGGCCTGAGCGACATTCTGGTGACCATAGCGCGAGGTTCCGCCCTCGCCCTGCTCGCGAGTCCGGGGCGCGCGAGTCCGAGGCTCGCGAGTCCATGCCCATACCCTTGCCCTGCAGGCAAGATTCCTTATGGATAGAAGCCAGCTTAGCCCGTTGCCCGTGGCAATCCGAGGGGTTCTCCTGTAAATTGAGACACCATGCCCACCCAGGTCCCAAAGATGGCCCAAGGCCGAGTGAGCTGCGGGCGGGACCTTTGGATGCGGCTGGCGGCGGCTGGCGCGTGCCTGGCTGGCCTGCTCCTGGTCGCGTGGGTCCTGTCGCTCGTGGCCCGGGGGACGCCTCCAGGGCCGGCGGCCGTGGGCTTCTTGGTGGTGGCGGCCGGGGGGCTGCTGCTTTTGGGGGCGCTGATCTTTGTGCGGGTGAGGGACGCGGCCCTTGCTCTGCTGGTGCTGCTGGACGCTGGCGCCCTGGCAGCGGTGCTGGTCCCACTGGGACTGGCGCGGGTGAAGCTCTCGCTGCTCCTTCCACTGGGGATCCTGGCGGCGACGCTCGTGGGTGCGGCCCTGGCCGGGCGGCGGCGGCTTGGGGCGCGGCCCTGGGTGGGGGTGGCGGTGCAGATCCTGTACCTCGTGGCCCTGGGCGCCTTTGCGTGGTGGGTGGGTCGAGGCCGCATGGTTGCCCTGGCCTGGCTCTGGCTGGTGGGCTCCGTCCTGCTGGCCGCCCTGGGCCACCTGGCCTACGTCACAGGCGACGGCGCCAGGGTCTGGCGCAGGCTGGCCACGCTTCCGCGTTGGGCACGGGCAGCGCTGGTCTACCTTGTGGCCCTGGGCGCCTTTGTGGGCGCCGCCGGGGCGCGGCTCGCGCGTCCCACGCCCAACAACCACTTCGTCTACGCGGCCGACTGCCTCCTGCACGGGCGCCTGGCGCTCTCCAAGGCGCAGGTCTTGCGAAAACGGCGACAGCGCCAGTACGACGACTGGGCCCGGGTGGTGCGCGTGCGCCTGCGCAGAGACGTTGCCTGGACCGGTGGCTCCTTCGGGAAGGGCAGCACGCTGAGGGGTGCGTGGATGGTGCGGCAGGGGCGGCGGACGGACCTGTTTCGCACCACCACCGGTCGGGTGGTGAGGCTGGAGCGTGGCTCCTGGCGTCCCGCCGGGCAGGACTGGTATGTCTCATTCCCGCCCATGCCGGCCGTGCTGATGGCCCCCGGTGTGGCCATCTGGGGCTACCGCTTCAACGACGTCTGGTTCTCGGTGCTGCTGGCGGCCATGAGCCCGATGCTGCTGTTTCTGCTCCTGGGCAGGCTTCGGGGGGCGGGGCTCTCCGAGCGGTCCGAGGGGGACGACCTGTGGCTCACGCTCCTTTTTGCTCTGGGCACTGTGAACTACTTTGTGTCCGTCCGTGGGGAGGTGTGGTACACGGCCCACGTGGTGGCGTTGGTCTTGCTGCTGCTTTACCTACACGCCTCCATTGGCGCCCGTCGTCCCCTGCTGGCTGGGCTGGCCCTGGGGTGTGGCGTGGCGAGCCGGGTGCCCCTCGCCTTCGCGGTGGTGATCTTCGTGGCGGAGCTGGCTCGGACTCGGGGAGCGTGGCCCTCCAGGGGCAGCTTCTTGGAGCGGCTGCGGAGGCTGCGCCTGGGTCCAATGCTGCGACCGGCGCTGCTTTTTGCGGCCCCGCTTGTTGCGGTGGCTGCGCTGCTCATGTGGTACAATTGGGCCCGCTTCGATGCGCCGTTCGAGTTTGGACACAGGTACCTGGACATCATCTGGAGGGAGAGGATCCAGCGCTATGGGCTGTTTGATGTCCACTACCTGGCGCGGAACCTCTCGGCGGCCTTTGCCTTGACGCCGCACCTGCAGCCCGAGGCGCCATACCTGCTGGTGAGCCGACATGGAATGAGCCTGTTGCTGGTTAGCCCGGCGCTGCTGATGGTGGTCTGGCCCTCCCGCAAGGGGCCCTGGCATGGGCCCCTCTGGTTGGCTGTCGCTTCCATGGGCTGCCTCGTGCTTCTGTATCAGAACACAGGCTTTGTGCAGTTTTCGTACCGCTTCGCCGTGGACCTCATGCCCTTGCTGGTGCTGCTCATCGCTCTGGGTGGGCGCAGGATATCCACCCCGGTGAAGGTGCTCATCCTGGTAGGGGTGCTGGTCAACCTGTTCGGGGCGGTCACCTTCGGGCTGGCGCCGGAGCTGTACGGTCGCACCAACTGGATCTGGACTCCCCTGGACCCGGGCTGCGCCTGCTGAGCAAGGGCGTCGGCTCCATGGCAGGGCCTCGCTGCCAACGGCGGTGACCCGTCGCAGGCGATCCACTCCACCATGGTCACTTCCCCGATCGCTTCCACCACACGAAGTACCACTGTACAGAACGTAGTTGTGCCAGGAGACAGGGGCTTTTTTCTCCAGAATCCCTTTCGGATATTACAAACCGATTATGTCCTGAAAAATGCGCTTCAACCAGGCCAGAATTTGGCCAAAAGAGACATGATTGCCGTGTGTTGAAAAAACCACTTGAGTGGCATCGCCCAAGACCGCCATCTGGGAGGTACGCCCAGGTCTGCGGCTCGTCGCCGCGGGCTCTGTCTACGCCCTGGATGGAGGATCCATGGTACTGCTCCCGAAGAAGCTGCCCAGGCCACCGGATGTGGACCTGGATCTCGTGCGACGAATCGGTATGGCTCTGCGACGGCCCATGCGAGCCTACTTCCGGCCCCGGGTGGAAGGCCTGGAGAGGATCCCGCCGGGGCGAGCTCTTCTTGTGAGCGTGCACAACGGGGGGGTGCTCCCGGTGGACTCCCTGGTGCTCGGGTCGTACCTGTACCACCACTTCGGCTACGAGCGCCCCTTCCACTTCCTCGCCCACGACATCCTCTGGAAGATGCCTCGGATGTTGCACGAGGCACTGGAGAGGGTGGGAGTGATGCGCGGGGATCCCACCTCGGCGGCGGCCGCGCTGCACGCGGAGCGTGCCATGGTGGTCTACCCGGGAGGCGCCTGGGAGGTGTACCGCCCCTTCTCTCAGCGGCACCACATCGACTGGAGGAGCCACACGGGCTATGTCCGGCTCGCGGTCAGGACTCGCACCCCAGTGGTGCCGGTGCCGAGCGTGGGGGGGCACGAGACCCTGTTCGTCCTGAGCCGCGGCGAGTGGATAGTGCGGCTGTCGGGGATCGAGGGCTTCATTCGCTCCGTGCACGGGATCCCCATCGCGGTGGGCTTCCCGTGGGGTGTTCAGCTCCCATTTCCGCTCCATGTTCCACTGCCGGCGCAGCTCCACATGAGAGTCGGCGAGCCCCTGGAGCTCCACAACCTGCCCGCCGGAAGGGCCCTGTTCGCGCGCGACCCCAAGGGGGATCCCGAGCACCTGGCCGCGCTTCACCGCATGGTGCAGCAGAAGGTCCAGGAGGGCATGGACGACCTGGCCAGGGGCCGGATCCCGCTCTGGGGCAAGGCGTAGGGCTGGCGAGCCTGCGGCACTGGCAGGCCACGCTCGTGGGTGTGAGCGCGTGGCTGGCGGGGAAGGGGAGACTGCTGGATCTTCTCACCCGCAGCGGGGCTTGCGCTTCTTGCTCGGCGGTCGGCAGGCACCGAAGGGGCCCCCCATGGGAGTTGCAGTCATCATCGTGAGCATGATGTCTGGGAGGCTCCCGCTGCGGTGCGTGGAGGATCGGTACCTGCGCAGCAGCGCCCTGGCCAGGGATCGCTCCAGCCGTAGGAACCTCTGCCCGGTGTACAGGTCCATGCAGGTGAACCTGCTCACGGCGCGCCGGGCAGCGGCCCAGGTGGCTGCAGAAGCGCCCTTGGCCAGGAAGAAGCGCGCCATGCGTCGATCCCGAGTGAAGAGGATGATGGTGCCCATTGCGGGGCCTCCGCCCGGCAGGGAGAATCCTCTCCGCTCCACGTTGATGGAGACCCTGTAGCGGCCATGGCTCCGGCTCATTTTTGGCTTCTCCGGACCGGAGAAGGTGGG
>JAJRWW010000552.1 GCA_024276595.1 Myxococcota bacterium | reverse complement strand
GGTGGCACCGCCTACTGCTCCGTGGTGGTGTCCGACGAGCCCATTGGCTCGCCGGTAAACCGCAACCCTCGCTGCTGCGTCGTGATGAACCGCCCGTCCTTGGAGAAGTTCGCCCCCACGGTCAAGCCAGGGGGGCTGCTGCTGGTCAACTCCTCGCTCATTCCCATCACCTCCGAGCGCGACGACATCGACGAGCTGCTGGTGCCGTGCAACGATCTGGCCCTGGAGCTGGGCACCGGCAAGGCCGCCAACATGGTGGTGCTTGGGGCCTTTGTCGGGCGCACCGGAGTCGTGACCATCGAGAGCCTGGACGCCCTCGTGGAGAAGCAGTTTGCCAGCAAGCCGCAGTTCATTCCGCTCAACAAGCAGGCCCTTCGGGTGGGCTTCGAGCGTGGCAAGGGGGATGCCTCATGACGGTGGACATGCGGCGAGTGGAGGAGATCCTGGAGCGCTACCCCCACAGGCGGGACCAGCTCATCCAGATCCTCCAGGACATCAACAGCAGCTTCAACTATCTGCCCCCTGAGGCCCTCCGGAGGGTGTCCGAGGCGCTGGAAGCTCCCCTGTCTCGGGTCTACGGCGTGGCTCGATTCTACGCCGCCTTCAGCCTGGAGCCCCGCGGCCGGAACATCCTTCAGGTGTGCGAGGGCACCGCCTGCCACGTGCGCGGCGCCCTGCAGGTGGGCGATGAGCTCAAGCGGTTGCTGGACCTGCCCGAAGCGGGCGGGACCACAGCCGACATGGAGTTTACCCTGCTGGGGGTGAACTGCGTGGGTGCCTGCGCCCTGGGACCGGTGATCATCGCCAACGGCGAGTATCACGGGCACGTACGGGCCAACGACGTGGGCAAGCTCGTGCGGAGCTTGCGGAAAAGAGACTGAGAAATGGGTGCGATAGGCAGCGTTGACGACCTGAGAGAGCGCCGGGAGCGGCTGCTGGCGGCCGCAGACCCGGAGCGCAAGCTCATCTCGGTGTGCACCGGGACCGGCTGCAAGGCCTACAAGTGCGACGATCTCGCCTCGGCCCTGGAGGAGGCGGTGCAGGCCCAGGGGCTCGCCGACAAGGTGACCGTCGTGCCCACCGGCTGCCACGGCTTCTGCGAGCGGGGCTCGCTGCTGGTGATCTACCCGGAGGAGATCTTCTACCAGAAGGTGTCTGCCGACCGCGCCGCCGAGATCGTGGAGCGGACCATAGGCAGGGGAGAGCTCATCGAGGATCTCCTGTACGTGGATCCGGTCTCGGGAGAGAGGATCTCCAGGGAGGGGGAGATACCCTTTTACAAGCACCAGCAGCAGGTCCTCTTTGGTCCCGGGCGGCGAATGCGCCCGGGGGAGCTCGACGACTACATCGCCGCGGGGGGATACGAGGCCCTGGCCACCGTGCTCGGACAGATGCAGCCCGCCGAGGTGATCGATCTCGTCACCAGCAGTGGCCTGCGTGGGCGAGGCGGCGGCGGGTTCCCCACGGGGCTGAAATGGAGGAGCTGCGCGGCGGCCAAGGGGGAGGAGCGGTACGTGGTCTGTAACGCCGACGAGGGGGATCCGGGCGCATACATGGACCGCTCGCTGCTGGAAGGCAACCCCCACGCGGTGCTGGAGGGGATGCTCATCGGGGCCTACGCCATTGGCTCCGCTCGGGGCTACATCTACGTGCGCAACGAGTACCCCCTGGCTGTCTCCAGCGTACACAAGGCCCTGGACCAGGCCAGAAAGGCGGGCCTGGTGGGGGAGGACATCCTGGGCTCGGGCTTCTCCTTCGACGTCACGGTATCCCGGGGCGGCGGCGCCTTCGTGTGCGGCGAGTCCACGGCGCTCATGGCCTCCCTGGAGGGGTACGTGGGGGAGCCCCGGGCCAAGTACGTGCACACGGTGGAGCACGGCCTGTACGACAAGCCCACCAACCTCAACAACGTGGAGACCTGGGCCAACGTCCCGCTGATTGTGAGCAAGGGCGTGGACTGGTACACGTCCATCGGCACGGGCGACGTCTCCGAGAGCCCCTGGGGCGGATCCAAGGGCACGAAGATATTCTCGCTGGTGGGCAAGGTGAAGAACACCGGGCTGGTGGAGGTGCCCATGGGCATCACCCTGCGGGAGATCATCTACGACATCGGCGGTGGGGTGCTGGACGACCGGGAGCTCAAGGCCGTGCAGACAGGCGGCCCATCGGGGGGCTGCCTCCCGGCGGACCTGCTGGACCACCCGGTGGACTTCGACGAGCTGACCCGGCTGGGCTCCATGATGGGCTCCGGCGGGATGATCGTCATGGACGACCGCACCTGCATGGTGGACGTGGCGCGCTACTTCGTGAAGTTTCTCCTGGACGAGTCCTGCGGCAAGTGCGTGCCCTGTCGAGAGGGCAACCGCCGGATGTTGGAGGTGCTGAGCCGCATCTGCGAGGGCGAGGGCCTCGAGAGCGACCTGGACCTGCTCGAGCGCCTCGGAACGGCCATGCGCCGCGGCTCCTTGTGCGCCCTGGGCCAGACAGCCCCCAACCCCGTGCTCTCCACC
>JAJRWW010000551.1 GCA_024276595.1 Myxococcota bacterium | reverse complement strand
GTCCATCGCTCTGTCTGAGGAGCCAGCAATGGAGGTGCCCCCTGAGTGACGCTACACGAAACCCGACGATCTCCGCTGGTGCTGCTGCCAGCTTTCGCAGACGGTCGGCGGATCCCCTGGTGGATGCTTGCCAGAGAGGGGATCGTGCGGCCATGGAGCGGCTATATCAGCTCTACGTGGGGCGCGTCTTCTCTGTGGTGTGCCGCATGGTGGGGCACCAGGACGCCGAGGAGGTGGTGCAGGAGGCATTCATCAAGATATTCCGTGGCATAGGTTCCTTTCGGGGCGACGCCAGCATCGGCACCTGGATCTACCGCCTCTCGGTGAACTCCAGCCTGACCTTTCTTTCCCGGCGGAAGCGGCACAATGAGCGCATTCGCTCTGCCGGGCAGATGCACGAGGTGGCCGACACCCCCCCGGTGAGCGGTGGCGCCCTGGACAGGATCACCCTCGAGCGCGCCATTGGGCAGCTCCCCACGGGCTACCGGGCGGTGCTGGTGCTCCACGACATCGAGGGTCTCTCCCACGAGGAGATCGCCAACATCATGGGGTGGCACCGAGGTACGTCCAAGTCCCAGCTCCACAAGGCTCGCGCGCGGATGCGGCGGCTTCTCTCGGGTGAGGGGGGGCGGGCATGACTCGCAGGGCCATGGAGGCGCCGTGCGCCGACCGGGAGGAGCAGCTCAGTGCATTGCTGGACGGTGACCTGCCGGGGGCGCTCTCCCACGAGCTGGAGGTCCACCTGGAGAGCTGCGCAGGCTGTCGGCGGGGCCTGGAGGACCTGCGGCGGCTGCGCTCCGCCCTGCGGAGCATGGGCCCCCTGGAGCCGCCGCCCGAGATGTTCGAGAGCGTCACCGTGGCCGTGAGCCGGCGTCGCAATCGCCTGGCCATGGCTGCTGCTGCCGGGCTGGCCGCTGCCGGGCTGGCTGCACTGCTCGTGACAGTGACCCTGGGTCGCCCTGCTCCCCCCGCCCTGGCGCCTCGGGTGCGGGCCCCGGTGACCCTGCGGGAGCGGGCCGAGTCCGAGCTGAGCAAGGCCGAGCGCCATTACCGCGCGGCGGTGGCCATGCTGCGCAAGCTCGCCGATATGGACAAGCCCGCCTGGCCTGCCGAGCGGCGACGCGCCTTCGAGGCGGACATGCGAATGCTGGACAGGTCCGTGGAGGAGACGCGCCGTCTCGCCAGGCGAGCGCCCACGGACGCGCGGCTCCAGGAGATGCTCTTTGCCTCCTACCGCACCCAGATAGACTACCTGCGGGACGTCTTGACGCCGAGGAGGTCAGATGACGCCCTGTAGCGGCGCCAGGTGGACGGGTGCGAGGGGGCGCATGCTCGCGCTTGGCTTGCTGGTCGGCGCCTTGCAGGCCAGTGACGCCGTCGCCCAGGGCAGCCCGGTGAAGATCACCAAGTCGGTGGACGTGGGGACGCGCCTGTTTCAGCTCCGCAAGGTAAAGATCGATCAGCCCCTGGGCGCCCTCCGGATCCGAGGCTGGGACAGAAAGCTCGTGCGCATCCGCGCCGTGAAGCGGGGACCCAGCGCGGCCACCGTTCGGCGCCTGAAGGTGCACGCCGACATCAACAAGGGCGGCTCCGGTCTCATCAGCATTCGCACAGGTGTGCTCATGAAGGTGCCCCAGTCCAGCGATCCCAGGCGGGCGGCACGCCTCATGGCTCGGGTGCAGAAGCTCCGTCGTGCCCTGGCGTTGCTCAGGCAGCGTCCGAAGCCCTGGTCCGGCCGTGACAGGCGGCAGATCCGTCTCCTTTGGAAGAAGCTGCTGGCCACCATCGCCTCCATCCAGGAGACGGTGACCTCCAAGCTGGTTGCGCGGCTCCGGTCGGTGCCCATCAAGGGCGCATCCCTCGAGCTCACCTTGTTGGTGCCCCGGGGAGTCGCGGTGGAGGGCAGGACATCCAAGGGGGATATAGACGTGGCGGACCTGCGCGGCGACGTCACGCTCGTGGCTCGCCAGGGGCGCATCTTCGCGCGGAACGTGCGGGGGGCGGTGACCACCCGCACGGACACGGGGCACCAGTATCTGTCGTCCATCCGCGGCGCGGTCAGCGTCAAGGCCACCGAAGGCGACCTGAGGCTGCGCTCCATCCGCGGTGCGCAGGTGCTGGCGCGGCTGGTGCGGGGACAGATCATCGGTCACGACATCTCCACGCCGCTGGTGCGCTTCACCACTACCGAGGGGAGTGTCACGATCACGGCCACCCTCAAGCCTGGCGGGCGGATAGAGGTGCGTACTCGCAAGGGAGACATCGACGTGCGGGTGCTCGGCCGGACCGGGTTCCGCTACAGAGTCGAGACCGGGCGCGGCCGGATGCTGCTCCCCGGTGGCGTCCGGCTCTCGGGGCCATCGGCCAAGAGACGCAGCGGGAAGCGCGGGCGCGGGGGGGGGCGGGTGAGCCTTCACACTGTCTACGGTACGGTGAGCCTGCGCTAGATCCCTTGAGGACGAGAATCTGTCGCAAATGAGTCAAGCTTTGGATCAGGCGCACGACGCGGCACGAACCAGCCGGCGCACGTGCGCCGGCCGGCGACGAGTGTCGCCGTGCTGAGGGGAGGGGGTCCCCGGGAGCTTTGCTTCCGGGGGAGGGGAACCGCAGAGCTCCCCTCTACAGTCAGGCTAGCGAGGCCCCAGATACGGGCAGAAACACCAACATCG
>JAJRWW010000550.1 GCA_024276595.1 Myxococcota bacterium | reverse complement strand
CGCAGCCTGAGACACGCCCCCTTGATGGCCGCCTCGGAGAAGTCGAGCCCCTCCTCCACGAGCTGGTTCATGACCGTGACGAGCACGAGCCCGTTCTCCAGGGCGATGCCAAACAGGGCGATGAAGCCCACCGAAGAGGGGACCGAGAGGTTCTGCCCGGAGAGCCAGAGGGCCACGGCTCCCCCAACCAGCGCCAGGGGAATGTTGAGCACAATGAGCAAGGCATACCTCAGGGAGTTGAACGTGAGAAAGAGCATCAGGAAGATGATACCCAACGTTATCGGAATCACCACCGCCAGCCTCCGGTTCGCCTCCTGCTGCAGCTTGTACTGGCCACCCCAGGTCACGAAGTAGCCCGGGGGGAGCTTCACCTGGCGGTCGATCACTCTCCGGGCCTCGGCCACAAAGCTGCCGATGTCCCGACCCCGGACGTTGCACTGGATGCTGATGAAGCGCTGGGTGTTCTCTCGGGTGATCTGGCGCGGGCCCACCAGCGGCTTGATGAGCGCGAGCTGCGACAGCGGGACGTTCTGCCCGGTGGGAGTTGCGATCAGGATCGATTCGATCTCGGGCTGGGTGCTGCGGTACCTGGCTGGATACCGCACGAGGATGTCGAAACGCCGGACCCCTTCGAATATCTGGCCGGCCTCTGCGCCCCCCACTGCTGCGGAGACCACCCTCTGCACATCTGCGATGTTGATGCCCCAACGAGCTATGGCCTTGCGGTCTAGCCTGATAAGGAGCTGCGGCTGCCCGGTGACCTGGTCCACCTGCACGTCGGCGGAGCCGCGCACCTTCTTGAGCACCGCCGCAATCTCCTCCGCCTTGTCGCGCAGCCTGGCAAGGTCGTGCCCGTACAGCTTCACCGCCAGCTCCGCCCGGACCCCCTCCATCATCTCGTCCAGGGTCATGGCTATGGGCTGCGTGAAGTTGGTCAGCACCCCGGGGACATCTCCTATGGCCTTTCTGATCACCCTCTCCACGTCCTTTTGGCTCCAGTCTCCGCGCCACTGGCTCCTGGGCTTGAGGATGACGTACATCTCGGCGCTGTTGACCGGGTCCGTGTGGGCGCCCACCTCCCCACGGCCGATGCGCGACACCACCTCCGCCACCTCTGGCACACGCATGATCCTGCGCTCCACCCGGTGGGTGGTGCGCGTGGACTCCTCCAGGGATATGGATGGGGCCATGGTGAGACGAACCACGATGGTGCCCTCCTGGAGCTTGGGCGTGAACTCCGAGCCGAGGCGGGTGAACCCGAAGACGCCCAGAGCCAAAAGGAGCACCGCGGTGATCACCGCCAGGATCCGATGGGTCACAAAGAAGGTCACCAGGGGACGATAGAGATAGGTCAGCGTCCGAACAAGCCACTCGGACCAGCCTCCGAAGAAGCCGACCACCGAGCGCCAGGCCAGCCGGAGCCGGCCATCTCCCGGTGAGCTCTGGGAGCGCTGGGCTGGGCGACGCATTAGCAGGTGCGCGAACACCGGCGCAAACACCAGCGCATAGATGAGCGATCCCGCCATTGCGAGGGCGATGGTGTAGGCCAGCGGCCTGAAGGTCTTCCCCTCGACCCCGTGCAGGGTAAAAAGTGGGATGAAGACGATGATCACAATGGAGATGGCGAAGAGGATCGGTCGGATCACCTCCGCGGTGGCCCCGGCAACGAGCGCCAGGCGCGACACCGATCTGTCCCCCCCCCTCTCTCGCAGGACCCGCTCGATGTTCTCCACCACCACGATGGTGCCGTCCACCATCATGCCTATGGCGATGGCCAGCCCGCCCAGGGTCATGAGGTTGGCCGTCATCCCCAGGGCCTTCATCCAGAGGGTCGCGAAGAGCACCGAGAAGGGGATGGAGAGGGCGGTGACCAGGCTGGGCCGGATACCACCGATGAAGAGCACCAGCACGATGACCACCAGGAGGATCCCCTGGACCAGAGCGTCGTTGACGGTCTTTACACAGGACTGGATGAGCGTCTTCTGCTGGTAGTATGCGACTATCTCCACCCCCTCGGGCAGGGTTCGCTGGATCTCCTTGACCTTCTCCTCCACCCTCCCGATCACGGTGGTGGCGTTGGTGCCGTATAGCTTGATGACCATCCCCGAGACCACCTCCTCGGTTCCGTTTCTGGTCTGGACCCCCCGGCGCACGGCCCCGCCCAGCTTCAGGTCCGCCACCTGTCGCAGGTAGATCGGGGTCCCCTTGTCGGTCTTGATGACGATGCTCTTCAGGTCGTCGATGCTGGTGGCCAGGCCCACCGTCCGGATGAGGTACTCCTCGTTGTTCTGCTGGATGAACTGCGCGCCAGTGTTCGCGTTGTTCGCCTCGATCCGGTCGATGACCTCCCCGAGGGTGACGCCGTAGCGCAGCAGGTCGTCGGGGCGGACCACCACGTGGTACTGCTTCTCCCAGCCTCCGATGCCCAGCACCTCGGTGACCCCCTGAACCGTTCGAAGCATGGGCCCCACGACCAACTCCTGCAGGGTGCGCAGCTCCAGGAGCGAGCGCTTCTTGGTGCGATCCCGCAGGTAGTAAAAGAGCACCAGCCCCATGCTGGTGGAGATGGGGCCGAGCTGCGGCCGCCCGAACCCCCTGGGGATCTGATCCTGGGCCAGGCGGATGCGCTCGTTGACGAGCTGGCGGGAGAGGTAGATGTCCGCGCCGTCCTCGAAGTAGATGTTCACCACCGACAGGCCAAAGTTGGAGACCGAGCGGATCAGACGCAGCCGCGGGAGGCCGTTCATGGCCACCTCGATGGGGTAGGTGACGTACTTCTCCACCTCCTCCGGGGCGAGCCCCTCGGTGACGGTGAACACCTGCACCAGGTTTGGGGAGACGTCCGGGAAGGCCTCCACGGGGAGCTTTGTGTAGTTGTAGTAGCCGGCGGCCAGGGTCACCAGGGCGGCCAGGGTGATGAGCAGTCGGCGCCTGAGCAGGAGCTGGAGTAGTCGGTTCATTTGTGGCTCCCGGTCAGTGCGAGTGACCGCCTCCGAAGGATGACTTGGACTGCTGCGCCTTCAGCGTGAACCCTCCCTTGCTCACATATCGCTCTCCCGGCCGTAGCCCCCGCAGGACCGCCACGTGGGTGGCGTTCCCCTTGCCAAGCTCCACCTTCTTGCAAATGAAGCCCTTGCCCCGCTTGACAAAGATGCACTGGCTGTCTGCCTGCCGCAATAAAGCGGTGCGCTCCACGAGCACGCCCACCTTCAGCTCGTGGATGACCACCTCCCCGTTGACGAACAGGCCTGGCTGCCAACGGCCCTTGGGGTTTCTGAGCACGACCCTGGCGGAGGCGGTGCGGGTGGATGGATCCACGATGGGGCTCACGTAGGCTATCTTCCCCGAGGCCTTGAGGCGCCCATAGGCTGCGCGGATCTCCACCTGCTGCTTGACACGAACCAGCGGGAGATCTTTTTGGTACACCTTCAGGACGACCCAGACCTTGGAGAGGTCGGCCACTGTGAAGGCCTGAGAGTCCGCCTTGAGATACTCTCCCTGGGAGATGTGCTTGCTCACCACCACACCGGCGAAGGGAGCGCGCAGGTCGAAGCGAGACATGCGCGCGGCCGGCCGACGCGCCATGGCGAGGATATCGCGCTTGGCAAAGCCCAGGGCCAGGAGCTTGCGCCGGGCCATCTGCACCGCGACCGACGCCCGGGACATGGCCAGGCGAGCCCGCTGAAACTCCCGCTGGGAGGAGACCCCTCGCTCGTAGAGCTTCTTCTCGCGCTTGTACTCTATCCAGGCCAGCGACCCGTTGGCCTGGGCCGCCAGGTAGGCGGCGTTGAGCTGGGCCAGCTCGCGGCTGGCCAGGGTGGCCATTAGCTCCCCCTCCTTCACCGTGTCGCCGAGCTGCTTGTAGACCTTGCGCGCAACGCCCGAGATGCTGGGGACCAGGTGGGAGACGCGGCTGGGATCCAGTCGGACCTCGCCCGTCAAATCCAGGCGCACCGGGAGGACCCCGGCGCTGGCGGTGCTGACCTCGATCTTGAACTCCTTGAGCTGGACGGCGCTCAGGCTGACACCGTCCTCGCCCTCGTGTGCGCCGTGACCGCTCTCACCGTGCCCCTCGCGACCCTCCCCGCGGTGCTCGCCCTCCTCACCATGCTCCTTGTGCCCATGCCCCTTCTCGGACGCGCTCGACCTCCCACACGCTGGTGAAAGAAGGAGCACCAACCCACAGAGCAACAAGGACGTTCGAGCAATACCAGTGTTCGCTGCAGCAACTCTCATGATCACTCTCCTGATCCTTTGGGGCCGCGAGCCCCTTTCCGAGGTGCATCCACGGCCCCCCTCCGACGGGCCGGAGGCGCCGGCCTGGCAGAAAGGGTCCTGGGTCGCCTCGCCACGCGAACCGACCTGGCCCTCAGCGGCTCTCCCAACAGCAGCTCCAGGTCTGCCAATGCCTCCAGCAGGCGGGTCTTGGCCGACAGGCGCTCCACCAGGACCTGAACCAGCGTGCGCTGAGCATCCAGCACCGCCAGGAAGCCCGCCTTCCCCTCCCTGTAGCCCTCCATGCCCACCTTCACCGCCATGCGCGCCTTGGGGAGGATCGCGGCGTCGATCCTCGATATTGTGGCCGCCGCGGCAGAGGCCCGCTGGTGGGCCCTTGTCACCAGAGAGGAGACTCGAGCGCGGGTCGCTCTCAGGCGCGCGCGGGACTCCATCACCCTGAACCGGGCTGCCCGCGTGGTGCCCTGGTTGCGGTCGCTCACCGGAAGCGGAATGGAGAGCCCCAGGACGAACCCGGTGGACCTGCTGGCAGGAAGCACCCGCACTCCGCCGCTCAGGGTCAGGTCCGGGATGGCGTCCGCCCTCGCCAGGGCGACCGTCGCCCTGCTGGTGGCCAGCCTGGCCTGCCAGGCCCGAACCCTCGGGCTCTTGCCGACCCTGGCCAGCAGCCCAGAAAGACCCGGGATCCGCACCGCGCCCTTCAGGTCTCCCGCGGCCCGGTCAAACCTCGCGCGCACCCCACCCCACTGGGCAGCCAGCCTGGTCTTGGCCACCTGGAGCTGTCGTCGGAGCTGCTCCCGCTTCAGGCGCGCCCGCGAGAGCCGCACCTGTGCCCCGAGCATCCCAAGGTCTCTGCGAGCTATCCGGCCCGCCGCGGAGCGCTCCTGAAAGAGGCGCACCACCTTCTGCGCGAGAGCCTCCTCCTGTGCGGCGAGGAGGATGAGCTGCTGCACCGCCACCACTGCGACAAAGGCCTGGACGGTGCGGGTGAGCACGGCCAGGCGCTCCAGCTCGTAGCGCCAGCCCGCCTCACGGCTCTCGGCGGCGGCCAGCCGGGAGCGCCGCGCCCGCTGCCCGCCCAGCCAGATCACTTGACTGACCGCAAAGGTGAGCTCCATTTGCCGGGCACCCCGAAGCTGGCCGGATGCGCCAAAGTCCTCTGCGGTGACCTCCAGCTCCGGGTTGGGCACCAGGCGGGCCTGCAGGCGCTCGGCCTCCCTGGCGCGCACCGCATAGGCGGTGGCCCTCAGCTCTGGGTTGTGCAAGAGGGCGGCCCCCAGCGCCTGGCCCAAGGTGAGCACGCCTGTGGGCTCCTTCCAGCCAGCACCTCGGCGGGTGACACCAGGGTCAGGTGGGGGGCGGAAGGCCCGGTGCCCTTGCCCGAGGGCAAAGGGAGCCGGCCAGGCGCCCGAGCCCGTCCAGGGGGAGCAGCCGCCCGACACAAACAGGAGCGCTGAGAGCGCCAACCGTGGAGCAATCTTACCAATACGAATCATCGTCACCTTCACTGGCCAAGGAAGCTCTCTCCGGGGCCAACCACCGGAGACAGGCCCTCTGCTTTTGCGAGCCCTGGGCATGGATGGCTCCCCGTTCGGGGCAACAGCTCCACGCCGATGCTGGGACAGCACCTCGATCCGGCGCCAAGAGCCGCATCAGGGCTCGCGGGCTCCCACTCCAGAAGGTGGGCAGATCTCGGATCGGGGCTAGGATCTAGGCGATGGGCGGACGATAGAGGCGGTCCGGGAAACCGGACGCGAGGAGGCGGGTGTCCCGGTCGAGGGGAGACCCCAGGTCGGGCAGGTCTGCCGCAGGAGCCTTGGCCTCGGCCGGGACGGTCACCAGCACAGACGAGTGGCAGGCGCAGGTGTGAAACACACCAGAGCAGTCGTGCTCCGCGCCCGGAGCATAGCGAGAGCTGTCATTCCCAGAATGGGCCAGGGTGCCGCTCGTGGCCAGGTGCACCAGGTTCTCGGTTGCCTCGAAGGCACCTGGAACCAGCAGAAACACCAGCAAGAGAGCGACGTATGTTCGTGACAGCCTCATGTAGAGCTCCTAATATAAGACGTCGAGCCCGCACGTCCAGCAAAAATCACCAACGGAGCCGGGATTCCCTGGGGGATGTGCCGCGAGAAGGCGGCGCCAGAGCTCCGGGCTCAGGCCCCCTTGTCGGGTGGATTTTTCCATGGACTGCGCCGGCTCAAAGGAGTAGGAAATGCTCATCCCTGGTCACCCAATCTGGAGCTCATGTTCAAATGTCTCAGCAAGCCCCCAAGCGGCCCATAATCCTGGGCATCCTGGATTTCCTTTTTGAAAACAGCATATTCCTCCTAGTGGGAGCCGGCGCCGCGCTGATTTTCGCCAACGTGGCTCCTGGCTCCTACGGCTGGTTGGTTCACTCCAAGAACGCCACCCTCGGGGGACACCAGGTGAACCTGTTTCACTGGATCGTCAACGACGTGTGCATG
>JAJRWW010000549.1 GCA_024276595.1 Myxococcota bacterium | reverse complement strand
CCGGACACGGCGCGGGGTCTGCGCAGGCAGATCAGCGGTGCCACACAGCGCTTGCTCTCGCTGCATGGGGAGAAGAGTGCGCCCTCGCCCCGCGCCGCAGGGCTTCTCTTGCAGGCTCCCAGGCCGCCGAGCAGGACACCCAGCGAGGCTACCTTGAGCAGCGAGGCTCCTTTGAGGCCGTAGATCATCGGGGCTTGTCATCGGGGCTCAGAATCGGGCGGCAGACCCCCGAGGCATCGGTGGGACTGCAGGCGCGGTTGGATTGAATCGGCCTCGGTCGGGCCGCCAGACCCTCCCGGGGGAGGCCTGGCCACGCAGAAAGGGGGCTACTCCTCCTCGGGTGGCTCACCGATGTTTCCATCCAGGAACTCGGAGAACATCTCGTAGCTGTCGATCACCCGGGAGAGAGGGCATCCCCAGATGTCGCACACGGCTATGATATGGGCGTCGGAGAGCATGGGGGTCAGGTACGCCTTGCGGAGCCTGGCGTGGTCCGTGCATCGACAGCTCGTGAGCTCGGGCAGCTCCTCCTTGCAGGTGGGGCACTTTATGGCCACCTTTGTGCCCTTGGGGAACTCCATGCCGCGCTTGGAGGAGTCGCCGTGGATGGGGCTGACCACCACCTCCCCGGCTGTCCCCGCGCCCTCCAGCCAGAGGGCGATTCCCGGGAAACCTTCGAACTCCTCGGAGGAGGTGACCAGGTTGTGCCCGTTGTGGCAAAAGAGCTGCGTCACCACCACGAAGACATCGTTGGTGTGCTCCTCCACCACGAGCTGGGTCTCCTCGCTGGGCGCGTCCCCATGCAGCCTGATATGCCCGCTGTCGTGTCCAGTGTCTGACATCTTTGATAATCTCCGTTCGCAGCGCCATGACCGAATGCGCCATCCAGGGCGTCTTATAGCACGCCCCATCTGAAGAGAATCAACATAATTCGTACTTGCCAGGAGGAGAAACAGGGGTGGCAAGGAACTACGGCTCGACCCCGGCCCGACCCCGGTCGGCGTGCGACCCGGTCGGGGTGCGATTTTGCTTGAACAGCCGCCCCGGGGAGGGCATTCACTGGCTATGATGAAACGAACACCCAGGGGCGCGGGGATCTTGCTCCACCCCACCTCGCTGCCAGGACCCTTCGGGATCGGAGACATGGGGGAGGGGGCTCGCCGTTTCGTGGACTGGCTCGCCGCCAGCGGCGTGTCGCTCTGGCAGGTCCTCCCTCTGGTACCGCCGGGGGCAGGAAGCTCCCCCTACTCCAGCCACTCGGCCCTGTCGGGCAACCCGTGGCTTCTGGACCCTGGGGGGCTGGCGGCCGACGGCCTCCTGCGCCAGGAGGAGCTCTCCGATGCCGCTCTCTCCGATGCCGCTGGCTCCCGGCAGCCCCTCTCTCCTGGTGCCTGTTGCCCGGACGCGGTGGACCACCGGGCCGTGCGGGAGCTGAAGGGGAGGCTCCTGGGCCTGGCCGCTCGCCGTCTCCTGGCAGGGAGCAACGCCGAGCTGCTAGCGGCCCTTTCTGACTTCAGGGAGGCGGAGCCGTGGGTGGAGGAGGCGGCGCTCTTCACCGCCTTGCACCGGCGCTTTTCCATGCGCCCCTGGTGGAGCTGGCCCGAGGAACTGCGGGACCGGAGGCCGGCGGCCCTGGAGGCGGCCCGCAGGGAGCTGCGTGAGGAGATCGACCGCGAGGTGGCCCTGCAGCTCCTGTTCGACCGGCAGTGGCGGGCTCTGCGGGAGCACTGCCGCGGTCGCGGGGTCCGCCTGCTGGGGGACGTGCCCATCTACGTGGCTCGAGACAGCGTGGATGTGTGGGCGCATCGGGAGATGTTCTTGCTGGAGCGGGACGGGACACCCCGCGTGGTGGCCGGGGTGCCGCCCGACTACTTCAGCGACCTGGGCCAGCTTTGGGGCAACCCCATCTACGACTGGCGCCGCATGGCGCAGGACGGCTGGACCTGGTGGCGCCAGAGGCTTCGGCGCGCCCTGGACCAGACGGACCTGGTACGCCTGGATCACTTCCGGGGCTTCAGCGCCTACTGGGAGATCCCGGCACAGGCGCCCGACGCCCGCCAGGGCCGCTGGGTGGAGGGCCCCGGCATGGAGCTGTTCTCCGCCATGGAAGCCGCCCTGGGGGAGCTGCCCCTGGTGGCTGAGGACCTGGGCGAGATTGACCAGCCCGTGCACGACCTCAGGGATGCGCTGGGGCTGCCGGGGATGAAGGTCTTGCACTTCGCCTTCGGGGCTCAGAGTGACCACCCGTTCTTGCCCCACACCTACCCCAAGAACTGCGTGGCCTACACGGGCACCCACGACAACAACACCACCTTGGGTTGGTGGCAGGGCCTCGCCGAGCCCGCACGCGACCACGTGCGGCGTTACCTGGGTGTGGATGGGCATGACGTGGTCTGGGACCTGATCCGACTCTGCCTGTCGTCGGTGGCTCACACGGCGGTCATTCCCATGCAGGACCTGCTGGTGCTCGACCACCGCTCTCGCATGAACACCCCCGGTGAGGCGGATGGAAACTGGGCCTGGCGGGTCCGGGCGGAGGCGTTCAACCACGAGCTGGGTGGTCGCCTCCTGGACCTGTGTCGGCTCTATGGCAGAGCCGAGTAGCTTCGGGCCCAGGTCCTTGCCCACCGGGCCCTCGCCCGCCGGGGGGGGAGTTGCCCGGGCTCCGCGCTCAGCGTACCCTCGTGGGCAGATGACCTTCCTCGGCGCAACGCTGCTTTGCGTCTCCTTCTGGGCGGCGCCCGGCTCCCCTGGCCCCACGCGGTCTGTCCGGCGGATGGCAGGGCCCGCGGCTGCCCGCGCCAGGTCCTGTGCCCGCCCCCTGGAGCCGGGGGACTTCAACCGCTACGACGTCATCGCCGACAGGCGCCTCTACCGGGGAGAGATGACCGCCGAGCAGCTCGCCTGCCTCGTGTCTCAGCTCATCCGCACCAGGGACAGGCGCACGCGGCTGCTGTTCGTGGGCCAGTTCCAAAACGATCTCTGGGAGGCGGTGCGCCGGGAGCTGCTGCGGCTCCGCCGCTCTCCTCGCATCTCCCCGGAGCTGCGAGCCAGGGTTCGAGATCTGCTGGCCTTCGACCTGTCCGAGCGGATGCTGCGTGGGAGCGCGAATGCGAGGTACGTGTTCCTCTTCGATCAGCTAGTGGACAGGGATCAGTCCACGCGCTCCCTCTACCGATACGCCCTCCACGAGGCGAGGGTTTCTGGCGGGCTCGCCATCAACCTGGCCTTTGCCAGGTGGCGCCTCCAGGGCTCAAACAGCGCACAGGTGAGCTTCTTTCGCGGCACCATCTCGGAGCAGGGCGCCGAGGAGAGCGCCCGACAGCTTCGCTCCTACCCCGCGCTGCTGGTCAACTCCAGCCTGTCGCTGACCGAGCGCCGGGCTCGCTTTCGACTGGTGGTGTCGAGCCAGGTGAATCGGATCTGGGATCCCCTCGCGGACCGTCTCTCATCGCGGGCGCTGTTGACCTCCACGGCGGAGCTGCGCAAGCCGTGGTCCACCGGGCTGGGGCTGCGCCTGGTGGGGAGCTTCCGGGCGGACCGCTTCGCGCCGCCCCTGTCGGAGGACTACAACCGCCAGAAGATCGACCGTGTCGCGGTGAGCGCGGAGGCGTCCTATCACTTCGGCAGGGTCGGTCTGATCAGCGTCTACGGGTATGGGGACAACGAGACAACCACTGCCTTCAACATCACCCGCAACAGGTCTCACACGGAGACCCTGCTGGGGCATCTGCGCTTTGGGTGGGGCTACTTTCGCTTCGGCGGTGGGGGTGGCATGTGGCGAGAGAGCTTCCAGCAGCTCCAGGATCCCGAGGCAGCGGTGACCAGCGGGTCGGCCGGCCACGGGAGACTGGAGCTCCACTGGGAGCCGGCCAGGTGGCTGTCGGGCACCGCCGTGGCCACGGTGACCGCCAACAGGAGCGAGGGGGACTTCAACGGCTGGTACCCGAGCTGGTCCACCAAGCTGAAGCTGACCGTCTCCAGCAGGCAGCTATCGGCTCAGGTCGAGGCAGGCTTCTCGGGACACCACCGGGACCTGGACAACCGCCAGGACAGGCTGGTGGGCTGGTCCTGGGCAGAGGTCACCTTCCACCCCAGCGACCGATGGAACCTGCGGGGGCTTTCTTGGGGCGGCAGGGCCAGGCAGACCATCTTCCAGCCCTACGACGAGTCCTGGTGGGGAGGGAGCCTGGTGGTGGGGCTGCGAGCCATCTGGCGGCCGGACCTGTGGATCGAGGCCTCGGGGAGCTGCTCGGGCTATCGGTACTCTGACGGGTCCCTGAACCGCGAGCAGATGAGGGCCACCGGGAGCTTGCGGCTAAGCGGGAGGTTCTAGCGGCCGGCCGTTTCCTCGGCGCTCGCCTCGCTGGACAGGTGAAAGCCCCTCCTCGTACCCACCACCATTGGGGTTTTGCGCACGGGCGTCGACCGGGTATAGTGCGCTGAGCCGGGGGCAGCGGTGCCCGCCGCGGAGGAAGCATGGCAGACACAGTGAGATGGGACATTGACGACGGCCGACCGGAGCTGGCCCTCATCACCAACCACGGCTACGCGGGGGTGGACATCCCCGTGGGAGGCGCGGCCGACACCGGGGGGCAGAACTTCTACGTCAACTCCCTCTCCCTGGCCCTGGAGCGGCTGGGGTACAAGGTCACCGTCATCGCCCGAGGTGGCTTTCCGTTCTTTCAGAGCGACCGGACCAGGCGGGGGCAGGAGCTGTTGTCCGAGCACGTTCGCTACCTGTACGTGGAGGGCGGGGGAGATCAGTTCATTCGCAAGGAGGACATCGCTGTCGCCCTGGACGAGGAGGTGGACTGGCTGGACACCTGGATCCGTGCCGAGGCCAGCTCCAGGGGCTGTGCTCCCTGGGAGGTGTTCGAGATGGTCAACACCCACTACTGGGATGCGGCGGTGATGGGGATGCGGCTCGTGGAGCGCTGGCGAGCCGACCGGGCCATGGTTATCCTGGAGGAGCTGCTGGAGGGGGTGGTCGCTGCAGAGGCCCTGGAGGCCCAGCGCCGGGAGCGTCACCACAGCGGTCTGGGGGAGTCGCTGGAGTACTTTGCGGGCCGCCTTCTGCTGGACGCCACCGGCAGCGCCGCCCAGGCCCCCGCGGCTCGCGCCCGGGAGGGTTACGCCCGCTGGGTCGAGCTGCGGACCAGGGATGCTGGCGTTGGCCTGGACCCTGGCGCGGTGGAGGCCAGGGCGGCGGAGCTGGTGGCCGCCCTCTCCCCCGCCCTGGGGCCCATGGCCGCAGCCCGGGAGCTGGGCACAGCGCTCCTGTCTGCCTGGGATCCCACCGCCGAGCGGGTGGAGGCGGACTTCGCCGCGGTGGACCGCCACGTGTGGACCCCCCACTCCCTCGGGGTCCTCAAGGAGGACAACTTCCGGGACAAGCCGGTGGACGTGGTTCGGGCCCTGAAGTTTTGCGAGCGGCGCGCCCACGAGCGCGCCGTCTGCAGCGGCACGAGCCACTTTGCCGCCACCAGCGAGGAGATAGCCGAGCGCCTGCACACCCAGCTCGGGGTGGACCTGGAGTCCATGTTCTACTTCCCTCCCTGCGTGGACCGGGAGATATTCAGGCGCCACTCCGAAGAGGAGCTGGCTCCCGTGTACGCCTACCTGGCCGGCGCCTCCGGTCTGGACGAGGAGACCCTCCGGGGAGCGAAGATCGTCTTCGAGACCTCGCGCATGGACCGCACCAAGCGCAAGGACCTCCTCCTTTCAGCCTTTGCTCGTGTGGCCAGGGACGTGGAGGGCTGCTTCCTGTTCGTGGGAGGGGGGCCGGACTCCAGCCCCATCATGGCCGAGCTCAGGGAGCAGCGGGAGCGGGACGAGGTGCTCCGACAGCGGGCCTTCCTGCTGGGCTTCATCCCGGAGGAGCACCTGGCACCTCTGTTCTCCCTGGCCGATGTGTTCGCCAGCGCATCGGAGATGGAGGGGTTCGGGATGTCCGCCTGCCAGGCTGCTGGCAGCGGTGTCGCCTGTGTGCTCTCGGACCTGATCCCCTTTGGAGTGCAGTACGCGTCCGAGGCCGCCATCATCTTCTCTGCCGGGGACGAGGCGGCCCTGGCGGAGGCGATTGAGGAGCTGCTGGTGGACGATGAAGAGAGGCGGAGCCGGGCTCGGCGCCTGGCGGAGGTGACTCGCTCGCTGGACTGGGAGTCGGTGAGCCGGGCCTTCCTGGACCACCTGCGTCGGGCCGGCCTGGCCGTCCCCCCCGGAAAGGAGACCTGAGATCATGATTGGAGACAAGCTGCTCATTACCGACTATCACCGCGCTGGGGCCGCCCAGGCTCTGGAGCTAATCAGGACCAGGCTCGCGGAGGGCCTCACCTTGGCGGTGACCGTGGCCGGGGAGTCCGGCAGCGGCAAGTCGGAGATAGGTCACGTCATCGCGGACACGCTCACCGGGGAGGGTAAGCGGTGCATTGTCCTGGGCCAGGACGACTACTTTGTCCTGCCCCCGCGCTCCAACCACGAGCGACGCCAGGAGGACATCTCCTGGGTGGGGATGGGGGAGGTCAGGCTGGATCTGCTGGACGAGCACCTGGCCAGGATCAAGTCGCGTTCGGGCGAGCCCTTTACCAAGCCCCTGGTCTACTTCGAGGAGAACCGCATCGGATCCGAGGAGGTCGATGGGGTGGTGTTCGACCTGGTGGTGGCCGAGGGCACCTACACATCTGCTCTCGAGAACGCGGACATCAGGGTGTTCATCGACCGCAACTACCGGCAGACCAAGAGGTCGCGTCTGGCCAGGGGGCGGGACCCGGACGTGGCCTTCCTGGAGCAGGTGCTGGAGATCGAGCACGGGATCATCTCCGCGCACAAGGCCCGGGCGGACGTCGTAATTCCACCGCCACCAGAGGAGCAATAGTGGCGGAGGCGGCCTTCGGGCGGGCGAGGGCTCCTGGGCGCCTGGGATCAGGCGCCCTGGCGGTGACGTTCGGCCCTGCTGCCCATGCGGCGGATCCAGAGGGTGAGCAGCAGAAGCCACAGGGGTAGCACCCCCACGGCGAGCTTGCGGGGAAACCACATGCGGTCGGGGTCGGCGCGCAGGACCACGAAGTCGAGGCCGCCCTTTCCCCGACCCACGCCGTGGCGGATCAGGGTGAGCCTGAGCTCCCTGAGCCGCGGCTCGTAGGCTGTCACCGTACAGGGTATGGAGCGGGGATAGCCGCAGCCGTCGAAGTCGGCTCGCTTGAAACGGTGGGTGGTGCCCAGCATCCACACCTTGATGGGGTCTCCGGCCTTCCAGCTCACCGGCACGAAGGGGAGCAGGGTGTAGCTCACGTCTGCGCCTCCCTGCTGCCTGGTGAAGGTCACCCCATCCCTCCACAGCATTCGTCCACGCAGCAGGGTGCGGACGGCGTTCTTCTCCTTTCGCCCGGCGTAGTCGGCCACGGGCATGGGGCCGAGCTGCTTGCCGTACAGGTGGCGCAGCCCCTGAAAGCCGCACCAGCCCAGAATCAGCGCGGGCACGCAGGTCAGCACCGCGGCCAGGAAGGGGGCCAGGTCGCCCACCCGGGCTCGCACCATGCGGTAGCCCAGGTAGAGAGCCAGCAGCAGGTTTGGGATGAGGGCAAAGGTCACCCCAATGTCCCAGGAGCCGTCGCCTGTGACGAGCCAGCAGCCCATGGCGAGCAGGGAGAGGGAGCCCGTGGTGAGCGCGGACCAGCGGAGTGCGGCGGTGAAGGTCATTGCCGGGCCATGATACACAGGCAGGCTGTCACGTCTACCGCGCCCTATCGGTGCCCGGTCGTCTCGGACCCCGGTGGCCTCGAGCTCCCGAGCCCCCAAGGCGACGGCCCGAGCCCCCAAGGCGACGGCCCGAGCCCCCAAGGCGACGGCCCCTGCGCCCAAGGCGACGGCCCCTGCGCCAGGCGCGGCGGATGACCGGGTCGGTGATTCCCCGGTGCCTGAACCGGTACTCCAGCAGCCCGTTGAAGCAGGTCCAGGTGGTGTGGTAGCGGCGGTAGCTGTCGCGGTCATTCATGGCTCCCCAGGAGCCGTCCGGGTTCTGCCGGGCCATGAGGCGGCTGACGATCTTGCGGATCAGCGGGTGCGAGTAGCCCCGTCCCAGGATCTTCAGGGCGTCGCCCACCTCTCCCAGGGTCTCGATGTCGTCCGCTCGGAGCAGCAGCGGTCCCACCCGCTCCAGGAAGTGGACGAGCCTGGACAGGCGCAGCCCGCCCAGGTGCGACTCATTGAACCCGGAGAGCACGTATACCACGTGGGTGGCCAGGTAGATCTGGTCCTCGAGCTGCGCAGCCGTCTGGCCCTGGCGAACCCGGAAGGGGTAAGCCGCCGCGCGGCGCACCAGGTTGGCGTAGGGCTCGGGCGTCGGCAGGTGCAGCTTGTGGGGGAAGTACCAGTCCACCAGGTCATCCAGCAGCTCCCGGGCCGGGTCGGCGACGGAGCGGCCGCGGTTTCGGGCGGGCAGGGGGGCGTTCCGGAAGGCCGTGGCGAGCTCTCGCATGTAGCGCGGCGAGGGGCGCTGGCCCAGGCGGCGCGCAAAGTAGGCCCCGGCGGCGTGGTCGAAGAGCTGGTCTTGGGGCGACGAGGGCAGGGGGCGAGGGGCCAGCCGGAGGAAGCGGCGAGCCAGCGCGGGTCCTGCCCTGGCGGCCAGCCGTCGCAGGGCGGGATCCCGTGCGGACTGTCGCAAGATGAGAAACACCTGCTGCAGGTCCGAAAGCTCGAAGGCATCGGTGGCCCGAGCCCTGGCCAGGAGCCAGTGGGCGCCAGCGGCCAGGGCGTCGCTCAAGCTGTCGCGGCTGTGGGGGCTGCCGGGCCACAGGGGCTTGGGAGTCGAGGAGGCGGTGGAGCCAGCGGCAGCAAGGAGCAGCCGGAGCTGGCGGCGCAGCTCGGCCACCCGCGCCGGCCCGCAGCAGCGGCCCAGGCTCAGGCGGGAATCCAGAGAGCGGGTGGGGAGAAACAGGCCCAGTTGCAGCGTGTCACCGGCGCCAGGGCTGGCCTCACCACGGTGGTTGGGGGCCGTGCCTGCGGGGCGCTCCAGGATGAGTGTCAGCACCCCGGCCGCGCTGGCCGTGGGGCGCTCGGATGCCCCGGCGGACAGCCCCATGGGCTGTCTCGCGAGAAGGATCTCCTGCTCGGCCACCAGCCGCACCAGCGCCACCGTGGAGGGGGGCACATGGGGCTCTGCGCCCACCGCCAGGGTTAGCCGGCGAGGCTGGGCGGGGAGGGCCAGGGTGCT
>JAJRWW010000548.1 GCA_024276595.1 Myxococcota bacterium | reverse complement strand
GAGGAGCACGAGGACCCCGACGACCCACGGCTGTTCGACAACCGCCCCATCTGGTCGCGAATCGCCGTCATAGTGGCCGGCCCGGTCACCAACTACCTCTTCGCCTTCATCTTCGCCTGCCTGCTCTTTGGCGCCATGGGCCAGCCCCACTACAAGCGCATGCCCGGTGTCACCCTCAAGAAGATCTCCAGGGGCAAGCCTGCAATGCGGGCCGGGATAAAGGCCGGGGATGTGCTCACCCACATCGACGGCTACTCGGTGGACAGCGTGGCCACCTACAAGGACTACCTCACCGCCTGGAAGCTGGGCTACCGCTACCAGCCCGACGCCAAGGAGCGAGAGGCTCTCAAGCGCCCGCTTCTGCTGGTGCTGCGTGACGGCAAGAGGATCCACATTCGGCAGCCCGTGGACCCCAAGACCAGGCTCCTCGGGGTGCTCCTCTCCCCCCGCGAGAAGGCGGGCGGGCTGCGCGTGGAGAAGCTCGCTGCCCAGCCGGCCCTGGGAGCGAAGGACGGGCTCAGGGTGGGAGATGTGATCCTCTCCGTGGGGGGACGTCCGGTCACAGAGGTGAAGCAGCTAAAGAGCGTGCTCAAGTGGGGCCTCGAGGGGTTCTTCTGGGCGGGGAAGCGGAGCGAGGTGCGCTTCACCTTGCGCCGGGAAGGGGACGTGATCCACCGGGATGTAGCCCCAAACAGGCACACGGGCAACATCGGGGTGCAGCTCACGGAGCGCCTTCGGCTCTCCTGGAAGCGAAAAGGCGTTGCACAGGATGCCTGGGCAGGCCTGACATTTCCCCTGCGACAGTCTGGCAAGATGCTCGCCGGGCTGCGCAAGCTCTTCGGTGGAGACAAGCGAGCGCGGGAGGGAGCTGCAGGGCCGGTGGGCATCGTGGCCTACATGAAGCAGGAGATGGTGGCCGGACCGGACCGGGCGCTCCTGATCGTGATCATCCTGTCGACCATGCTGGGCCTGTTCAACCTGCTGCCAGTGCCCGCCCTGGATGGTGGCAGGATCGTGTTTCTGCTGCTGGCGGCCATCACCCGCCGCCGGCTGAGCCCCTCTCTGGAGGCGCGCATTCACTACGCGGGCTTCTTCCTGCTGCTCGGGCTCATGGCGCTGCTCACCTACAGGGACATCGGGCGGCTCTTTTGACCTGAGCACATGAGCTCCTCCGTCGACCTCCATCTGTCCGCTCTCGGCCACATTCGATCCCTGAATGCGCTGCGCCTCCCGACCTTGCTGCTAGTGGCCGTCTGCGCCGGGAGCTGTACGCGCCTGGCCCGCTGCGAGATGGACAAGGTGCGCGCGGACGTGCTGGACTACGAGGTCCAGACCAGGCCTCTGGCGGCCGAGGAGCGGCGGCTCCGTGGGCGAGTCGCCGAGTTCGAAGGCAAGGTCTTCACCAACCAGAAGGCTGGAGTGGACCTGCTGCGGGCGTTGCTGGCCAGGGCCACCGATGACTTCGCCCGAAAGCTGGCCAGGGTCAAGGTGCGCTCCCGGCTGCTCCGCCCCCACCACCGGGCCAAGGTGGCTGCCTACCGAGAGCTCGCCAGGGCCTACCGCCAGCTCATGGACGCCTACCCCAGGGCAGACTTCGATGCCATCCGCCAGGGGCACAGGCTGCGTGAGCGAGCCATGCGGCACCTGGAGGCCGCCAACCTGAAGCTCAGCCGGCTGATCCGAAAGTACCGCCTCCGTCAGCGCTGAGCAGAAGACTCGGTGGCGGAGATGAGGCTGGCCATGCCCGCAAACATGGCTGCCAGGGCGGCAGCGGCCTCTGGCGGAGCGTCGATGGTCACCCCCCCGTCGGCCCGGCGCCTTACCTCCATGCTCGACAGGAGCGACTGAACCTGGGAGCTCGAAAGCCAGCCGCCCGGCGGCTCGGTAGCCCTCCGGTCGTCAGGGCCTCCCTCGGCCGCTCGGGACGCAGCCGACCCTCCGCCTTCAGAGGCCGCCGCCACCTGTGGGGAGGCCCCTGGCAAAGGATCCTCCACCGGGCCAGGCCCGGCCGCCTCGTCCAGCTCGTCCAGCTCGTCCAGCTCGTCCAGCTCGTCCAGCTCGTCCAGCTCGTCCAGCTCGTCCAGCTCGTCCAGCTCGTCCAGGGCTCCGGCCATGGACTCCTCATCCAGCTCATCCCCGACAACCTCCTTGATCTGGTTCAGGAAGGAGGCCGAGTGATCGAACTCGATCTCGTCGCTCTGACCGTCGAAGAGGCCGTCGAAGAGGGCCTTCTTCACGCCGATGGTCCTCTCGATGCGCGCCTCGATGCCCGCCTCTGAGATCAGGTGGTACACCTGGATGGGCTGCTTCTGCCCGAGCCGGTGAATGCGGCCGATTCGCTGCTCCAGCACCGCCGGGTTCCAGGGCAGATCCAGGTTGATGAGACAGCTCGCGGCGTGCTGAAGGTTCAGCCCCACCCCGCCCGCGTCGCTGCACAAGAGCACCATCAGCGTTGGATCATCGTGGAAGTCCACGATGTTGTGCGTCCGCCGGCGCTGACTCTCGTTGCCGCTGAAGAAGGCCGAGCGGGCCCCAGCGTCCGCGAGCACGTCCCCCACGACCCACTGTGCCAACCGGAGCATCCGCGTCCACTGGCTGAAGATGACCACCTTCCTGCGCTGGGCGGACACGAGCTGGGTGATCATCTCCCGCAGCTCCAGGAGCTTGGGGCTGTCTAGGCGCTGGAGCAGCGCGGGCGTGGGGCGCTTCTCCGCGGAGAAGGTGGGCCAGAGCTCGGCGAAGTGAACCTGAGCGAGGCCATTGCAGATGATGCGCTGCTGTGTGAGTAGCTGCATCAGCTTCAGAAACTCCGCCTGGGTGAGCGGCCGCTGCCTGGTGCGACGCATGAGTTGGGCGATGGGCTGATTGAGCTCGGCGTGCTCCGCCTCCTGGGCCGCGGTGAAGGTGACCTGGACCCGGGTGTCCGTGCGCGGAGGGAGCTGGGAGAGCACCTCCTGGCGCACCCTGCGGAGCATGACCGGGGCCAGGCGCTCCCTGAGGGTGGTGAGGTTCCTCACTCCCGTGATCACCTTGCTGCCATCAGCGGCGGTGGTGTGCCAGGGGACGAGCCTCCACTTGGGCTCCAGGGCGCGGCTGTCGACCCAGTCCATGATGGACGCCAGCTCCTCCAGCCTGTTCTCCATGGGTGTCCCTGTGAGCACCAGTCTGAATCTGGGCCTGAGCTGGTTCACCCGGCCGGCGGTCTTGGTGGCCCAGTTCTTGATGCGCTGGGCCTCGTCCAGGACCATGATGTCGGGGGAGAACCGGCGCATGTCGGCCAGGTCCCGCAGCACCAGCTCGTAGTTGGCGATGAGGAACCCGCGCCGGGTGGCGCCATACAGGCTCTTGCGCGCCGCGGGGGTGCCACCCACCACCCCGGCTGGCACGTCGCAAAAGCTCTGCCACTCTCGGAGCCACTGGCTCTTGAGGGCCGCCGGGACCAGCAGCAGGCCGCGCTTGACGAGCCCCATCTCCCAGAGGGTGGTGGCCGCGGCGATGGCCTGCACGGTCTTTCCCAGGCCCATGTCGTCGGCCAGCAGCAGCCGCCCGCTGCGGAGGAAGGCGTCCAGCCCCTCGCGCTGGTAGGGGTAGATGGGGTGGTGCAGCGCCTTCAGCGCTCGATTCACTCTCCGCCGGGTGCCCACCAGGGTGACCTGCTGGGCGAGCCGCTCCCGCTCGGCAGCGAGCAGAGGCCAGAGCACAGGGTCGGAGGGGAAGAGATCCCCCCTGGAAGCGCTCTGTGCGCGTCGGGCCTCCAGGCGCAAGAAAGCCTGCAGGGTCTCCACGAGCGCAAGCCGCCGCTTGGGGTTGTCCGGGTGAGCGGTCCCCAGGGACCAGGCTCCATCTCCCGTGGAGGAAAAGCACCGCTGGGCCTGCTGCTCCACCTTGGCGATGGCGGGACGATCCTCCCCCTGGGCCGCGGGCAGCCAGAGAGCTCGTTCGAGCCAGTCGCCCTTCCCGGTGAGAGGGCGAACGGGATCCCAGCGGAGCCTGGGGCCCACATCCAAGGATGGCTCACGCTGCTCGCGCAGGCCCCTGGTCCAGCGGCGGGGCCTTGCAGCGAGGTGGTCCAGCACCGCCATGCCATGCTTGCAAAGCCCCAGGGCGCTGCGCTGAAAGTCTGCGCAGTCACAGCTCATGTCCAGGGGGTCCAGGCCCAGCAGCAGCGTGCGATAGGGGCGCCTGGGCTCACCCGCGTTCTTGCGCCGCCTCCCGCCACGGCGGGTCTCGTAGATCCCCAGCACGCGCCTGTCTGAGGGTTGACTCTGCACCTGGAGCAGGTCCCGACGACAGAAGCCATAGCGACGCAGGAGCGCGTCGAGTGCGTCGCGTTGCACGGGCCAATCCCCCCCAGGGGAGCAGGCCAGGGCCTGGCGGACCAAGAGCTCGGAGGGGATGGCTCCGGTGCGTCGGTGCGCCGCGGCCAGGAGCACCTCGTATGTCTCCGTGTTGGCCATTGGGTGCCGATCGAGCGGCGGGAGGGGCTTTCTCTTTCGGGGCTTGCGTGCGGTCATGCATCGCTCCTGTGGTTGATTCAGGCATCGGAGGACGAACCGCATCGGATGTCAAGTCAGGATTTCGTCCGTTCGTCCAGGAGGCTTGCGCGCCACTCGGATGGCTCGATCACGGCAGGTGTTGGCGTCCGGGGTCCTGGCGGCTATGATGTGTGGCCACCGATCGGGGCTGCTTTTTTGCAGGTCGCCTGTGGAAGCTGCCCGGCGCCGCCCAGGAGCGCCGACACAAGCTCCACGCCACCCGAGGCAGCCATGGGGTCATTTTTCCAGGCGGAGAGGCCATGCGCGCAGAGTACATGAGAGAGCAGAAAAGGAGCCACGGGCGCAAGGTGCTCGCGGTGCTGCCAATCCAGTATCCCAAGGAGCTGCTCACCGCCATGAACGTGCTCTCCATGGAGCTCTGGGGCCCCCCGGGAGCCCCTCGTGGCCCCGGGGCAAGCAGGCTCCAGGCCTACGTATGCTCGGTTGCGAGAAACGCCGTGGCTTTCGTGCAGGCTGGAGGTGCTGCAGAGGTGGACGCCTTCTTGTACCCCCACGCCTGCGACTCCATTCAGGGCCTGGCCACCCTCATCCCCGACCTCGGGGGCGAGGACAAGCCGGCCCTCCACTACCTGAACCCGAAGGGGGGGTACCGGCCCAGCAGCCGCAGGTTCGTTGCAGGTGAGCTGCGACGCTTGGCAGCCGATCTCGCCGAGCTCACGGGAGAGCCCCTCTCCGCCGACCGCCTGTCTTGGGCCCTGGACCTGCACCGAGAGATCGACCGCCTCCGGGCGCGGCTGCTGGACGGCAGGGCCCGGTTGGACATGACGGACAGCGACCTGTACGCAGTGCTCAGGCGTGGAGAGTGGCTCTGGCCAGAGGATCACCTGGCCGAGCTGAAGCTGGCTGCGAGTCGCCTCGCTCCCATGGGAGAGGTGGTGCAGCGCGGGGTTGGCCTGCTGCTATCTGGCATCGTGCCCGAGCCCATGTCCATCTTCGACGAGCTCTCTTCCATGGGCGCCTACGTGGCCGCCGACGACTACGCCGCCGTGGGCCGCCGGGTGGTGCGCAAGCAGCTCCTGGCCAGCGAGGATCCCATGGACACCCTGGCGTGGCTCATGTTCGCCTATCCGCCCTGCCCCACTCGCTCCACCTCCCTGGGCCAGCGGATGGACTACCTGGACCGCCTGGCCACCCGCAGCTCCGCCGAGGGCGTTATCATCCACACGGTCAAGTTCTGCGAGCCGGAGCTGTTTGACGTGGCCGGCATCAAGGAGCGCTTCGGCGCCCGGGGGCTGCCGGTGCTGTTTTTGGAGAGCGAGCTGGAGGCGGAGCTCTCCGGTCAAACGATCACGAGGCTGGAGGCCTTCGTGGAGCTTTTGACCCAGCGGAGGAAGTCATGATCACCAGGCGCCTGCAGTACGAGCTCGTGAAAAGACTGGCCGCACCCCTGCTGGTGCAGCTCCAGGGAGCGAGCAAGCGGCTCAAGGGCCGCCAAGGG
The DNA here is from genome assembly GCA_024276595.1 of Myxococcota bacterium. Taxonomy (GTDB): domain Bacteria; phylum Myxococcota_A; class Polyangia; order HGW-17; family JAJRWW01; genus JAJRWW01. Next base: position 4,101 of record JAJRWW010000548.1, on the reverse strand, counting down.
CCCAGGCCGGGCTCTCCCTTCGGTCCGCCCCTGAAGTCGGTGGCCCTCCTCAAGGACCTCATGACGCGGCACTACCTGGAGGGGCGCTACGCGGACGGAGCGGTGCCAGTGGCCTGGGTCACCAGCGGCTTCCCGGTGGAGATACTGCGAGCCTTGGGGTTCTTCTCCATCTACCCGGAGAACCACGCCGCCCTCTGCGGCGTGCAGCGGCTCACTCCGGAGCTCTCCGACGCCGCGGAGAGGGTGGGCCACTCCAGGTCCCTGTGCAGCTACGCTCGAACGGACATGGGCGCGGTGCTGCTGGAGAAGACCCCCGTGGGCCGGCTGCCCAGGCCAGACCTGCTGGCCTGCTGCACGAACATCTGCCAGACGGTCCTGTACTGGTACCGCTGCCTGGCGGACCACTTCAAGGTGCCGCTGGTGCTCATCGACACCCCCTTCGTGTACGGCGAGAGCCAGGAGCACCACCAGCAGTACGTGAGGGATCAGCTCGAGGAGCTGCTGTCTGTGGCAGAGCGGATTGGAGGTCGACGCCACTCCTCCGAGGAGCTCGTGCGGGTTGCGCGGCTCTCCCACGAGGGAACGCTGCTTTGGGGGGAGTGCCTGGCGGAGTCCACCAACAGGCCAGCGCCCTGGACCGGCTTCGACGGCTTCTTCCACATTGCCCCCATCGTGACCCTGCGGGGCAGCGAGGAGTGCAATGCCTACTACCGCCACCTCCTCGACGAGCTGCGCCATCGGGTGCGTCACGGCGTCGGGGGCATCAAGGAGGAGCGGTACCGGCTCATGTGGGACAACCTGCCCATCTGGTACAACGTCCGGGACATGTCGACCCTCCTGGCGGAGAACCGCTTCAACATCGTGGTCACCACCTACACCAACGCCTGGGCCGAGGCGGGCAAGCGCATGGATCCCACGGACCCCGTCGGCTCCGCCGCACGATCCTACACCCACATCATCTTGAACGAGGACCTGGACAGGCGCCTGGAGCTGATGACCCGCCTGGCCAGGGAGTACCATGTGGACGGCGCGTTGCTGCACAGCGACCGCTCCTGCAAGCCATACTCCATTGGGCAGGTGGACCTTAAGGACCGGCTGGCCAGGGAGGCCCAGGTCAGGGCTCTGTTGCTGGAGGCGGACCACAACGACCCGCGCGCATACTCCACGGAGCAGGGCAACACCCGCCTTCAGGCCTTCATGGAGAGCTTCGCTTGAGCGGCGTGGCCATCGGTGTGGACGCGGGCTCGACCACGTGGAAGGCCGTGATCCTCGACGACCAGGGCCAGGTCCTGGCCTCCAGGGTGGCACCGGCGGAGCCCCTGGTGGACCAGCAGACCCGGGTGGAGCTGGCCAGGCTTCGGGAGAGGACCTCCACTTCCAGCGACGTGCCGGTGGGGGCCACCGGGTACGGACGCAAGCGGGTCGGCGCGCAGCGGGCCATCACCGAGATAACCTGCCACGCCCGAGGCGCCTTCCACATCACCGGCGCCGGCGGGGTGCTGGTGGACGTGGGGGGGCAGGACTCGAAGATCATCCACATGGGCCCGGATGGATCCGTGCTGGATTTTGCCATGAACGACAAGTGCGCCGCGGGCACCGGGCGCTTCCTGGAGGTGCTGCTCGGGAGGCTCCAGGTGGCCTGGGAGGATGTGCCGGCCCTGGTGGCCTCTGCCAGGTCGGCTGTTTCGGTCTCGTCCACCTGCACGGTCTTTGCCGAGAGCGAGGTGATCTCGCTCGTGGCCGAGGGAGAGCCCGTGGAGGGTATCCTCAAGGGAGTGCACCAGAGCCTGGCCTCCAGGGTCGCCGGGCTGGCGGGCCTGCTGCCACCCGGTGGTGCCGTGTACATGAGCGGCGGCGTGGCCCTCGGCAGGGCGATGGTGGATGCCCTGGCTGCAGCGCTGGGCCGCCCCGTGACCGTGCTGGCCGAGCCGCAGCTCGTCGGAGCGCTGGGGGCGGCGCTCAGCGTGCGTTGACAGATCTCCCGACCCATCCTAGGCTGATACCATGACCACGGAAGGCAAGCTCCTCGACGAGCGGTACGAGCTCCGCAAGGTCATCGGCGAGGGTGGGATGGGCGTCGTCTACGAGGGCAGGCACATCGCCCTGGGGCGCAAGGTGGCGGTGAAGATCCTGGGCGAGGAGTTCTCCTCGGTGGACCAGGCCACCCAGCGCTTCATGCAGGAGGCGCAGATCGCCGGGAGCCTGGGGCATCCGAACATCTGTGAGGTCACGGACGTGGGCACCACCGCCGAGGGGCTGCCCTACATGGTGATGCAGTACCTGGAGGGACGCACCCTCGGCGAGCTCATTGAGGAGACCCCAGAGGGGCTCAACGCCGAGCGGGCCCTGGACATCATCATCCAGGTGCTGCTCGCCCTGCAGGTGGCCCATGAGGCGGGAATCGTGCACCGGGACCTGAAGCCGGAGAACATCTTCCTCACGCAGATGGGGGATCGCACCGACTTCGTCAAGATCCTGGACTTCGGCATCTCCAAGGTGGTGGGTGCCCGCGCCCAGGACCTGCAGAAGCTCACTGCCACCGGCATGGTGCTCGGCACCCCCTACTACATGGCACCAGAGCAGGCTGCAGGGGCCAAGGAGCTGGACGCCAGGGTGGACATCTACGCCGTGGGGGTGCTGCTGTTCGAGCTGCTGGTGGGTCACCCACCCTACGAGGCCGACAGCTACAACGAGCTCATTGTGAAGATAGTCAACGAGCCAGTGCCCCGGGCAAGGGAGCACAACCCGCAGCTCTCCGCTCGGCTGGACCAGGCGGTGTTTCGCGCCATGGCAAAGGACCGCGACGAGCGCTTCGACACGGTGCGGCAGCTCCGGCAGGAGCTAGTGAAGGCCGGGGAGGACGCCGGCCTCTCCATCCCGCTGCACCTGGCCAGCGCCACCAGCCTGAGCAAGAACACCCTCTCCAGCGCCGCCGCCGAGGTCACTGATCGGATGCCCACGGTCAACATCGGCAGGCCCAGCCGCCTCCGTGTCCCCTGGGGCTGGATAGCCGCTGGCGTGGCCCTCATGGCGGTGCTCACGGTGGCCCTGATCTCCTTTGGGATGAGAGGACGATCGGGCCGTGAGGCTGCCCGCGAGCCTGCCCGACCTGGAAGGATCACGCGCCCCCCTCGCCAAGGCACAATGGCGCGGGCCCGAACCCCACCCCCTCCGAGGCCCAACCACGTGAGGATCCGGTTCGTGGGCCTGCCCAGGGGGGGACGCATCCTGGTAAACGGGCAGCAGCTCGAGGGGACCACCATAGACCTCATGCGCGGCACCGCCATGCTCCCCTTCCGCGCGGAAGCCAAGGGGAAGTTGCCCATCACCGGGCTCGTCAGCTCGGATCGTGACCACGAGATATCGCTCTCCTTCAAGCCACTGGAGGCCAGCCATCGGGCGGAGCCCGACCCCATGGGCTCCATGGCGACCGACCCCATGGGCTCCATGGCGACCGACCCCATGGGCTCCATGGCGACCGACCCCATGGGCTCCATGGCGGCGCCTCCCCCGATGCGCTGGGGCATCATCCGCGGACGCCACGGCACCAGCGTGAAGACCAACTACGACGACTCGGACTGACTCGAGCCCGCGGACGAGGCGGTCCTACTTGAACCTCTTGTGGCAGGCTCCGCAGGCGGCGTTCATCATCTTGATGGCCCTGCGAGCCCGCGGCTCCATCCGCGCGGTGGCAGCTTCTCCGAGGGCTGCGGCGTGCCTACCGAGCTCGGCTGCGCGGCGGACAAAGCCAGGCCGATACCTTCCAGCCACCTTCCTGGACTGCAGCGCCTGGCTCACCGCCACCACGCGCGGGGCGGTGCGGGCCATGAGCTGGAAGTCGGCCGCCGTGTAGGCGGCTTTCTTGTCACTCTTCCAGACCGGACGCAGGCCGTGGTAGAGCACCCGCATCAGCTCCTTGGTCTCCTGCAGATGGAGGATCTGCTGATTGCTGTACTCCATGCGCGGCTTGGGGACGCAGGCGACAGCGAGTGAGGTGGCCAGAGCCAGGGCAACAGTCGGGATGATCTTCGGGTTCGAGCTCACAGGTCGCTTCATTTTGCAGCTCCTCCAACGCTGTTCGATGTCGTGCAGTTATACCAG
>JAJRWW010000051.1 GCA_024276595.1 Myxococcota bacterium | reverse complement strand
CGAGCCAAAGCGCATTGGGATGCGCCACCTGCCGCGCTCTCCCATGGTGGCAGAGGCGCGCAGGTGGGCGGCGGCCAGGGGGGTCTCTCGGGTGGAGTCAGGTGGTGAAGGATCGGCGACCAGGTGGGGGTAGCTCCTGGTAGATCCGTCTCCAGCGGACGGGTTGGCCGCCTCGGAGGCCAGGGCGGCGATCTCGGCGCGCACCTCCTCCAGCAGGCCCCAGTCCAGCTTGGCTCTCCCCACCGGCCCTCCGGCGTAGTGGTACTCGAAGGCGTGGGCCCCCCGCAGGGCTCGGAGCACCACCTCTGCGATGCGCTCCATGTGGGCCGGGCCCAGGCCGCGCTGGGTGACCCAGACCGTGCCGAAGCGCAGGCCCGAGGGCTGGTTGGCCGAGGTGTCGCCCATGATGGTGTTCTTGTTGACCGTGAGGCCGCACATGTCCAGCACCCTGGAGGCGATCTCGCCGGTCAGGGGCACCCCGGAGGCGGTCTCGACGCTCTTGAGATCCAGCAGGCACAGGTGGGTGTCGGTGCCCCCGTAGGCCAGCTTGACCCCGCCGGCAGTGAAGGCCTCTGCCAGGGCGGCGGCGTTTTTCAGCACGTCCGCCATGAGCTCCCGGAAGGCGGGCTGGCGGTCCAGCTCGAAGGCGACGGCCTTGGCGGCGATCTGGTGCACGTGGGGGCCGCCCTGCTCGCCGGGGAATACACCCAGGTCCACGGCGGCGGCGTGCTCCGGGTCGCAGGTCAGGATGGCCGCGCCCCTGGGCCCGCAGAGGCTCTTGTGGGTCGTGAAGGAGATGACGTGGGCGTGCCCCACCGGGCTGCGGAGGACGCCGGCGGCCACCAGGCCGGCGGTGTGTGCAATGTCCGCGTGGAGAATGGCACCCACTCGATCGGCCACCCGGCGGAGGGCCTCCCAGTCGATGTCCCAGGGGTAGGCGGAGAAGCCAGCCACGATGAGGTCGGGGCCAAAGTCGAGCGCCTGCCTTTCCATGGCGTCGTAGTCCAGCCTGCCCCCGCGGCCCGGCCGGTAGGCACCGATGTGGTAGGTCCTCCCGCTGCGGTTCACCTCGCTGCCGTGGGTGAGGTGCCCACCACAGGTCAGGTCCATCCCCATTATCCTTGCGCCGGGCTCTAGGAAGGCGTTGTACACCGCGTTGTTGGCCGCCGCGCCGGAGAGGGGTTGCACGTTGGCGAAGAGCTGGTCATGGCTCACACGGTCGTTGGCGAAGAGCTTGCACAGGCGCCGCTTGGCCAGGGACTCCACCAGGTTGACGTAGTCGCAGCCCTTGTAGTACCGGCGGTCTCCGTAGCGCCGGAACTGGACGAAGGTCTCGTCGAAGGCGTCCAGGGACTCCTCGTCCAGGGTCCACATCCTGGGAGAGGGATAGCCCTCGGCGTAGATGTTCCCCAGCTCGCTGGCGAGGGTCTCCCGCACGGCTGGCGGGCACACCGACTCGGAGGCGATCATGATGAGCTTGTGGTTCTGACGATCAGACTCGAAGCGGCCCAGGCGGGCGATGAGGGGGTCTGCCTGGTCGAGGGAGTCGCCGGGAACGCGGAGGGTGTGGGTCATGGGAGGCTCCTGGAGCAAAGATGTGAGCGTATTAATACCAGCAAGCCCCATAACAGCAACAGGTTCCAAAAAAGTGGGGCGCCTGCCGGCTGTTTGGTGCAGTATGAGCCGGCACGGCAGGTCTTTGCTCCCACGCCTGCCGCCGGAGCAGAAGATGAAGATCGCAAGCTGGAACGTGAACTCTGTGCGGGCGCGCCTGGGTCGTGTGCTCGCCTGGCTTTCGGAGGAGCGGCCAGAGGTGCTGTGCATTCAGGAGACCAAGGTGGTCGACGACGCCTTCCCGGCGGAGCCCTTCGAGGAGGCCGGCTATGTGCCGCTCTTTTTCGGCCAGAAGACCTACAACGGCGTGGCGATCCTGAGCCGGACGACGCCCCTGGAGGTCTCTCGTGGGTTCGGCGACGGGGAGGACGACCTGGGGGCGCGGTTCTTGGTGGCCGAGGTCGGCCCGCTGTGGGTTGCCTCCGTGTACGTGCCAAACGGTCGTGAGGTGGGCTCGGCGCACTTCGCGCAGAAGCTGGCCTGGCTCGGGCGCCTCAGGGCCTTCTTGGAGCGCAACACCTCCCCGGACCAGGAGGTGCTCCTCTGTGGAGACTGGAACGTGGCCCCAGAGGACCGAGATGTGTGGGACCCCGAGGCCCTGCAGGGGCAGCTACACTGCCATCCGGATGAGCGAGCCGCCCTGCAGCACCTCTGCGGCTGGGGTCTCGTGGACACATTCCGCCTGCACCACGAGGACGCGGGGCTCTACTCCTGGTGGGACTATCGCCGCCTGGGGTTCCCCAGGAACCGAGGCATGCGCCTGGACATGATCCTGGCCTCTGCCAGCCTGGCCAGGCGGTGCGTGGCCGCAGAGATCTGCCGAGAGGCCCGCAAGGGCAAGGGGGCCTCGGACCACACGGTGATCACGGCCACCTTCCGCTGATTGGCCTTGCGCTTCCCTTGTCCACTCCCCTGGCTCCCCTGTGCCAGAGGATGGCTCGATTCAATTGGGGCTTGTGGTGACCCATCAATGCCAATAGTGTGTGGTCGGTTCGGTGGTGAGCCCGGGCGCCATGTCGTGGCGCGGCGCCCCCGGGAACCCTGGAGCCCTGAGACAGGCAAAGATATACCCCATGAGTAAGTTTTCGCGGCAGCCATTCCCCCAGCACCGCACCGCCTCGTCGGTCTGAGGCAGTGCCTCGCTAGCGCAAAGTGGAGCCCCATGAGCTATCGACGTCTGCGTCAAGTGATCCTGCTGGTTGTGGGCCTGGTGATGGTCCTCTCCGCGGTGTCCTACTCGAACCTGCTGCAGCGCGGATACGTGGTGATGAAGTTCGCCGCGCTCCTGACAGGTGCCACAGGGCTGCTCGCCCTGTGCGGCTACCTCCTGTTTCAGGACCGCCGCTGGCGGGAGCTGAGGGATCCGCTGTTTTACCTGCTGGCTGCCGAGGTGGGAGTCCTGGGGATCTCCATCGCCTTCTCTGGCCAGCCTGTGGTGAGCCTCCTGGGCAGCATGCCCAGGCTCATGGGCGCCATCACGGTGCTCTGCTTCCTGGTGGCCGCGGTCGCAGTGGTGGTGGGCGTTGGCCGCCGCCGGGAGAACCTGCTCTTTCTGCTGCGGATCGGGGCGGCCACAGCCATGGGGATCGGGCTCAACGCAATCTACGAGTGGCCCTCGCACCCCATTTTCCGACCGCCTGGGCTGGTGGGTAACGCCGAGTTTCTCTCCAACTACCTGCTTTTCGGCAGCCTGGGATCCCTCGGCCTGATGCTGGTTGAAAGGCGCCGTGGCTGGTGGGTCTTCGCCGCCCTCTGCGCCGCGGTGGCCTCTGTGGCCATGGCGGTGCTCAAGACCCGCGGTGCCTGGCTCGGCTTTGGCACCGGGATCGTCGCGTTCTTGCTTCTGGTAAGGCCCTGGAAGCTACCCGAGCCCATCGTGAAGCGGACCCTGCTCCGGCTGCTCGTGCTCCTGGCAGTGGCCCTGGTCACCGCCCTCCTGGCGGCCATCTTCGGCTATGCCAAGGCGATCAAGCCCATCGGCTGGCACGCCATGCTGCCCTTCTTGCCGGTGATGGGGATGGCTTTTCTGCTGCTCCCCTTTGCGCTTCCCAGGGTGAAGGCCCTGAGGTACCTGCTGGTGGGGGCCATCGTGGCGGTCACCTCTGTCGTGGGCTACTCGGTGGCAACCCAGACATCCATCCTCCCCTACAAGGTCGGCTCCGCCTTGCGCGTGACCCAGGAGAGCGCCCGCGGCATCGTGCGGGATGACACGGTCTCCATGCTCAGCAAGTACTGGCTCACGGGCTGCGGGATCGAGAACTTCCGCGTGGCCTTCCTGGAGTTCAAGTCAGAGCGGGTGGCCAGGGCGGACCCCCGAGTGAACTACAGAAACCCGCACAATGTTCTCTTGTATGAGTGGACTGCCAACGGCCTGCCGGGGGTGCTGGTCTACGTGGGCCTCATCCTGGTGGGCATCTGGAGCCTCCTCCTGGCCCGCCGTCGGGAGGAGGAGAGCCCGTGGGGATTGCTCTCCCTGGGCCTGATCGCCACCCTGGTGGCGTACCTCGTGCACAACTTCTTCAACTACGACGTCATCCCCACGGGGCTCATGTTCTACGTGCTGCTGGCCATGGCCATGGTGCTGCGGCGCAACGCCGGGGAGGCTCCGACGGCGCAGCCCGGTGAGCTCGCTTCCCGGGAGGACGCCAGGGAGGAGAGGCCGTCCACCGAACGTAAGGGCAAGCGCAGGCGAAGGCGCAAGAAGGGGGCGCCCACCGGGCGGGATCGGCGTCGGGCCCAGCGGGAGGAGGAGCTGCGGGAGCAGAGGTCCCGCTGGATGGTCACCAGCCTCATGTGGGGTGGGGGCGGCCTGGTGGCGCTGTTTCTCATTCTTTGGGGGGTGCCCAGCATCAAGGAGGCCTTCTCCTTCTCCATAGTGGACCTGAAGCAGCTTGGGGTGAAGGGGGAGGTGAAGACCGACATACTGCCGTGGATCCTGCTGGCCTCCTGGACCGGTTTTTGGCTCGTGACCCTTCTTTGCGGCAACATCTTTCGCCCGGGTCGGCCCGAGGACGCCGACTCTGCCGAGGACGCCGCCATGCCCCGGCACGCCTGGCTCACCCTCGCTCCCATCCTGGCGCTGTCGCTGGGTGTGGGGGCCTGGTGGTCCTCCCGGCAGATCCGGGCCGACTACCACATGTTCCGCGCGCTGGCCTACTCCAGGGCGGCGGGTCGGAATGTGATCCCAAGGGTTTCGCGGCTGGTGGGGGAGCTGCGCTCGCTGCAGCAGCAAAAGAGGATGCTCCAGCGACAAGGGCGCCTGAGCGATGAGATGGTCGCTCGCATGGACGACCGGAGGCGGCGGCTGCTGTGGCAGAGCAAGCGTTTCGCGCCCGTGCTGAAGGATCTCCTGCGCAAGGCGAGGAGCCATGGTCGAGCCGGGGCGGCGGCGGTGGGGATGCTGGGCTACTACCACTTCCAGTACTCCAAGGTGCTGCACACCTTCCTCAAGGCCCGTGGGGCGCTGCCAGGTCGCGACGACATCGTGATGGAGTCGCTGCGCCACGCCCGGCGTGCGGTCAAGAACAACACCAACCCGGAGAGCGCCTGGTCCCACCTGTCGGTGGTCTACCTGGCGGCGGGAAGCCTGCGCCCCCATGGGGCCAAGCCGGTCAAGAGCCCCTGGGTCCAGAGCAGGTACGGCTGGCT
>JAJRWW010000547.1 GCA_024276595.1 Myxococcota bacterium | reverse complement strand
GTGGAGATCCTGGAAGGGAAGGGCTACAGCGTGTTTGAAACCGACTCCCCCAGGGTGGCGCGCAAGATCATGGCACGATTTCCAGTGGATGCGGTGCTCGTGGACCCGGGCTTTGGCCGGGACGAGTCGCTGGCGTTTCTGGCCCACGTGCAGGCTCATCACCCCGGCGTGGCCAGGGTGTTGATGACCCATCACCCGCAGTCCAGGAGGGCCATGCGGGTTCTGGGCCTTGGCCGAGCTCACGCGCTGCTGCTCAAGCCCGTGGTGGAGCCCGAGCTGCTCTACGGCATGAGCCGCGCCCTGCGCAAGGCCAAGGAGGCCCCTGGGGGGCTCGGACCCAACCCTGGAGGGGTTCCGCTGCCCAGGTTCTTCGACCGACTGAACCCGGGCAGCGCCTGAGCCCGCACACCCCACACACCTGGTCGGCAACAGACCCTGCGACAAAGAGCTATTGGACTATCTGGCCGCAGAGGCCGTCGATGCAGCGCATGGAGTTGCAGCAGTCGTCGTCGATGGTGCACTCCTGGCCATAGGACGAGCAGGTGGGCTCGTCGCCGCAGGTGCCCTGCGTGGAGCCGGCGGGAATGACACAGGGCAGCCCCTGGCAGCAGTCGGCCGTGGTGGTGCAGGAGCCGCCCGAGCCCACGCACCCTTCGCCACATACCAGGGTGGGGAGCTCGCCATCACCCACTTCGGTGCAGGGCAGGCCGCAGCAGTCGGCTGATGTGGCACAGGGCTGACCCAGGTACTCCGACGGGTCCGTGCAGTCGATCTCGGCAATGAGGCACCGGGGGATGCCCAGGCTGTCCAGCTTGCAGGTGTCGTGCTGCAGCACGTTTCCCGCGCAGCAGTTGGCGTTTGCGTTGCACGAGATGGACTGGAGTCGGCAGATCCCTCCGGCGGGGGTGCAGGCGTTGCCGGCGTCGCAGCGCCCCAGGGGGTTGTCCCCCTCCTTGGAGCAGGTCACTTGAGCGGTGTCGCCATCGGGGCTGCCCTCGGAGCCGCAGCAGTCCGCGTCAGAGGCGCACAGCTCCCCTGTTGGCCGGCAGCCAGAGGGCGGCTGGCAAATGAGCATCCCCGTGGGCCCGAAGGGCTGGCATGCGCGGCTGCAGCACTCCCCGCCGCAGGTGGGCAGCTCGCCCCCGTCGTACAGTCCGCCGCAGACCTCTCCCGCGCTCAGACATCCTCCAGCGCCGCCGGCAGGCACCAGGGCGCAGGTGCCCAGGGTGGCCCCGCTGGCAACGTCGCAGAGGCCGCCACAGCACTCGAAGTCCGCTGTGCATGCGTCGCCGCTCTGCGTGCAGAAGGAGGGGGCCGGGTCGCAGCGGCCCTCCAGGCAGAAGCCCGAGCAGCAGTCCGCGTCGGCGCCGCAGGAGTTGCCCGAGGTGCGGCAGTCCGGGTTGAGGGGCTGGCAGGAGCCCTGGTCGCAGCGGCCGCTGCAACACTGGCCGTCACCTTCGCACGGCTCCGAGTCTGAGACGCACTGCGTGGCGCTGCACCTGGCCTCCACGCAGGAGAAGGAGCAGCACTCGGTGCCAAAGTGGCATTCGCCCCCGGCCTCCACGCAAGAGCCCGGCTCCCTGCCACATACACCGTAGAGCTCGTCGCAGTAGCCCGAGCAGCACTCATCTCCCAGGACGCAAGAGAGGCCCGTGGCGGTGCAGTCGGCCACGGTGGAGTCCGCCGCTGCATCCGAGCTAGCTCCCACCCCGTCGCTGCTCTCGCAGCCACCCAGTAAGATGGCCGCCAAGGTCGCCGCGACCGCCGCGACCGCCAAAGCCCATTTCATGTGTCTCCCTTGCATGTCCAGCTCCTTTCGCACGGAAGCCAATGGCGCGGTCGTCGGTCAGCCGCGCCCTCTGTCACCTGTCTTGGTGGAGCAGCCCGAGAAAAAGTGGTAAGAAAAACAGCACAGGCGCCAACGGGGAACGTCCCAGATCAAGTTGGGGCCCCGGCCAGGTCAGACCAGTAGGCCCGGATCCGCGGCCAGTCAAACAGCGGACCCGGGTCCATCTTGCGACGAACCCGCCTCGATGGGTCGTCCTCTGCCTGGACCCACCCGGTGTCCAGGTCGCTGTGTCTGGCCAGCGCCACCAGCGAAGGCAAGCGCTCGAGGAGCCACCCCAGCAGCAGCTCGCAGGAGCGATACTGCGCCTCGGTGTACTGCTCGGTGGGGACCTGGGACCCGACCCAGAGCCAGTGGGGATACCTGCCCCTGTTGACCAGCTCGATCCCCACGCTCTCCCGGTTGTGGCCGCGCACGTGATGGGCCACTCGATCCAGAGACACTAGCTGATACACAGCCCCATCGCGGTCGATGTACAGGTGCCCGGAGTTGCCCGTGCCGCTCGGGTAGAGCACCCGGCTGCCCACCTGTCGGGCCGACTCCATGGTGGGCAGCTCGGTGCAGTGGAGCACCACGGTGGTCACCTCCACAAGGGGCCGCGCATCCAGCCTGTCGTTGTAGTGGAGCAGCTCCTCTGTCACCCGGAGGCTCGTCTCACAGCGGCTGGACATGCAAGGGGCTCCTCGTGAAGGCAAAGCTCCTGGTCGAGAGTCTCCTGGGCATTTTCGGCGACACCATAGCACACGCGCCCGTCTGGCACGCGCCCGTCTGGCACGCGCCCGTCTGGGCGGGAATCGACACCAGATACCTGATTGGAGCGCTGACCCCTGGACCCGGTAGTGCGGCTCCAGACCGCGGGTGGGCGGGCTAGCAGCCGGGGCGTCTCCGGCGCCGGAGCAGGGTCCAGAGGCCCCGGTCGCCCAGGTGCTCCACGCAGGCTTGCGGAAAACGTCGCCTCCAGCGAGTCCTCCCGTCGGAGTGTCTCTTGACCAGGAAGTAGTCAAAGTGCCTGCCATGCCTTCTGTAGCTGAACATGCGCAGCTTCCCCCACGGCGGAGAGGGGGGCATGCGCCTGGGGTAAACCCACGCGAGCTTTCTGTACCCGGGCGCTGCGGGGAAGGGAACCGCGAACCCGCCCCTCAGGGCCACATAGTAGGAGGCGCCAAAGTGGAGTTGAAAGTGGGCGTAGTGCCGCTCCCGGTCGTCGTACAGACCGAGAACTCTCTTGCCTCGGGGGATCCTCACGAGAGAGGGCTCCAGCCCGCGCATCTCCACGCCGTTCCAGTGGTAGCGAAAGTCCCGCGAAAGATAGGCCCCGTAGTAGGCCGAGGCCATAATGGCCGGGAGCATCACCAGGGCGGCGAAGCGGCCGGGCACTCGGCCGGGGATGAGCAAAAGGGCCAATATGAGCAGAGGGGTCACCAGGCGCTGCGACACCGCCCACCAGTACACAGGACGCCTGAGGACGCCGGGGAGCAGCACGTAGGCGAGAGCCACACAGAGAAACACTGCAACCGGCACCACGCTCTCCCCGCCACTCCACCGCAAGGGTGCGAGCACCCGCCGGGGCGCTCGAGTCGCGCTCTCTACCGGGCCCGCAGCTCCCTGCTCGCCTCCCGACCCTCTCCCCAACAGCCCCACGGACACGAGCAGCCGCAGGCTCAGATGGACCAGCCCGACAGCCAGGCAGCCGGCAAAGAGGAGGACCATGCACCAGAGCACACGGCCCTCCATGGGCCCCCTGTACGCCCCGATGGACCACTCCTTCAGCCAACGCAGGTACACGCTCCACGGAGGACGCCGCTCCAGGAGATCCGCCAGGAACCCGGCGAGCGCTGGCCGGCCCGAGGCGGCCCCATGGCCGGATCCGGCAGGGTGACCGGGGAAGAAGACGGCGGAGAACCAGCCCCAAAATGCCACCACCGTGGGGATGAGCGCCGCCGGGGCCGCCAGGCTGGCCCAGCCCCGCCGCCGGGCGGTGGCCAGCCCCAGGATCAACACCACCGCCACGAGGGGCAGGGTCGCGGCCAGGAAGAAGGGGTGGCTCATGCCCACGAGCACAAGGAGCGCAGCCAACAGCGCCGAGTGGGCCAGGCTGGCCCGGCTAGCCGCCAGGTGGGCGGCGGCCACGGAGGCGAGCATGAGGCTGACCCCCAGCGCGGAGCCCATGAACCCGTACCACATGATCCTGGGATAGCTGAGGGGAAACACCAAGAAGACCAGCCACCTGTTTCGGCGAAAGACGTGGAGCAAGAAGGCCACCGAGACTGGCAGCGCGGCCACGCACACCATGGCAAAGAGCTTGGCTGCGGTGACCACGTCGAAGATCCGGCCCAGGGCCCAGGTGAAGTAGAACTCCAGGCTGTTGGGGCCAAATCGCGGCCGAACCCAGAAGAAGCTGTCGATGGCCCCCTCGCCTCTGCCCCGGTGCACCAGCGCCCCCACCACCCCGAGATGGCCGGGCAGGTCGGAGAAAGGCAGAAACCTGGAGAGCGCCAGCGGGAGAAGATACAGCACCAACATCCCACAGAAGGCGAGCCAGTATGTCTCCCGGTCGCGCCTCCGCAGGGCCTCACCCACGGCCTCGAGCAGCCCACGGACCGAGAGCAGTTTCTGTGACAGCGCGCTCATGGCAATGATCCTGCACACCTTAGCGCCAATGGACGTGAGAAAGCCACTGCCGAATGGCCGCGGCTCTCCCGGCGCCGGGGCGCCGCGGCGCCCCGGCGCCCCGGCGCTCCGGCGCCCCGCAGGTGGACGGTTGTCTTTTCCGCGAGCTCACGATAGACACACTGCTGGGCTCCATTTTGGCCCCAAAAGGAGGTTCTCCATGAGAAGACGCGGCATGGTGGCTGCGCTCACCGCGGCGCTCGTCGCCGGGTGGCTCTTTCTGCCCGAGGCTCGTGCGGACGAGGGAATGTACCTGCTGCACGAGGTGGGGAAGCTGGACCTGGGCAGCTACCGCAAGCGCGGGCTCCGGCTCACCCCGAAGCAGCTCCAGGGGCTGGCGCCGGCCATCGTCCAGATGAACCGAGGCGGCACGGGCTCATTTGTCTCTTCCAGGGGGCTGATCGTGACCAACCACCACGTGGCCTATGGCTGCCTGGCCAGGCTGGACGCCACCACGCACAAGGGGATCATGTCCAGGGGCCACGTGGCAACCAGCCAGAAGACGGAGATTCCCTGCCCAAGCTACGACCTGCTGGTGGTGATCCAGGTCAAGGACGTCACGAGGCAGGTGCTCCAGGCGGTGCGCCCCGGCATGACCCCCTCCAGGCGCGCCAGGGCCATCCGGATCAGGCGACGCAAGCTGGAGGCGGCCTGTGAGAAGGTCGGTCACCGAAAGGTAGGCGCCAGGCGGCGCCGAGGACGCCGGGCCAAGGGCGGCCCGAGGATGGATCGAGTCTGCAGCGTGGATCCACTCAACGGCGGGGCGGGATACGTCTTGTCGGCCTACAAGCGCATCCGGGACGTGCGGCTGGTCTACGCTCCGCCCAAGGCGCTGGGAAAGTACGGTGGGGACGTGGACAACTGGCGCTACCCACGCCACACGGCGGACTTCACCTTCATGCGCGCCTACGTCTCCCCGTCGGGCGAGGGCGTGCCCATGCGCGCGGGGAACGTGCCCTTCAGGCCGCGAGCCTTTCTGAAGATCTCCACGGCGGGCGTACGACGTGGCCAGCTCAACATGGTGCTCGGCTTCCCGGGCAGGACCATGCGCCACGCCACCTACGCCCGGGCCAGGTTCTACGGCGATCACCTCCTGGCCCAGCGGGTGAAGCTCTTTGGC
>JAJRWW010000546.1 GCA_024276595.1 Myxococcota bacterium | reverse complement strand
GCTTGATCTCGATGTCTCCTCCAAAGCGCCCCAGGCGCACCTTGGGCAGGGTGACCCCCTGCTGGGCCAGGATGTTCGGTCGCCGCTTCCGAAGGTGCTTGGGGCGAAAGTCCATCTTCACCTTGGTCTTGCCGTCGCCCAGGGTGCAACCCTTGCAGGCCAGGGTGAACTTGCCGTCGGCGCGGCGCAGCCCCTCCTTGGGAATGTTGATGTGCCCGCTCCCACTCAGCCCCCCGGTCATTGGGAGGCTGATGGCCTTTGCGATCCCCGGGAGCTTGGCCATGGAGACGCCTGTGAACTTGATTGTGATCTTCTTGGCCTTGCCGCTGACCTCCACCTCGGTGTCGATGTGCCCGTTCAGGGCGTCTATCTCCACCCGTACCTTCTTGGTGTCGGAGATCAACGCAAGCGGGCTCACGAACACCCGGGCACGCTTCACCCGCAACACTCCGGGCTTCTTTCCCGGCTTCTCCGGTGGGGAGACGATCTTGATACCCGATACCTCCAACCCGAAGGGAAAGGCGGGGCCCACGTCCTGAATGGTCACCTCGTAGCGGCCCTCGCTGTCGATGGCCCGGGCGACCATGCGCTTGAGGCGCTCGTAGGGAAACAGCAGCCAGACGGTCATCAGGCATATGACCGAGGCATAGAGGGCGTAGCCAGCGTACTTGAGGGCTTTTTTCAAGATGGGGCTCATTTGCGCTTCCCCTTGACGGGCCTGCCCTTGGACCCGGCTCCCGCACCCTTCTTTTTCTTCACCCGTTCGAAGGTGGAGATCCGGAGCCGCTTGACATCCAGCTTGCCGTGGTCGGTGGAGCGCGGTGTGATCTGCATCTGGGTCGTCATTATCAGGTAGCTGCTGCCCGGGGCTTCGATGGCGTTGAGGAACTTCATGAGCTTGGGCAGATCGATGTCATAGATGGAGATCTCCACGGCCCGCTCCAGGATGTCCTTCTTGGCGCCCAGGGGCTTCTCCTTGATGGTCTTGTAGTCCTTGACCTCCACCTCCTGCTTCTTGGCCAGCCCGTCGAGGTGCGCCTTCAAAGGCGGCGGGTGCACGTCGATCTTCCGGTAGAGGCGGGTGTCCTGGGTCCCCTTGGCCATGAGGCGATCCCGGTTCTTCTCCAGGCGGTTGAGCACATACCTGATGCGCTCGTTGCGGGTGCGCCTGGTGTCGAGACCCTCGAAGATCAGGTAGCCCAACAGCGCGGCCACAAGCACCGCGAAGGTGATCGTGAGCCCGGCGACCATGAGCCGCTCCCGCTGGCTCATGCGCTCGAACGTCTGGGTCACTTTCTGTACCAACACGCTCATCTCATCGCTCCGCTCACATGCACTGATGGCTGATGTTGACGCTGAACTTGCTGCGCTTGTCCGTCTTCAGCTCGTCGCCCACCATCTCGCGCACAGACACCTCCCGGGTGGTCCCCTCCTGAAGCTTCGAAAAGCACGTGATCTTCCTGAGGGCCTCCACCACCTTGGAGACCTCGGTGGGATCCTTGGCGGTCCCCTCCAGGTCGATCTTCTTCTCCCTGATGTATAGCCGTGTGACGTCCAGCTTGACCGTGACCTTGCCAGGCACCCTGCGGGAGATCTCCGACAGCACCGCAAAGGCCGATGCGCTGGGAATGGGGAGGTTGGAGATTTTCTTCCCCTTCAGCGCTCTGGAGATGCGCTTGTCCACCTTGTCCGGATCGTTGCTGGCCCTGCTGAGGATCTCTCCCGACCTGGCCACGAGGCGCTTGCGGAGCTGCTTCTCCTCCCGCTGCAGGGTCCAAAGGGATGCGAAGCCGTTTAGCACCAGCAGCCCCAGCACCGCCACCAGGGAGGACGCAATATAGAGCGCCTTGCGCGCCAGCAGGGACTTCTCGTCCGAAGGGGCCAGCGCCCCCCGGCGCAGGTTCACCGACGGCACGCGGCGCTCCGCCAGGATCTTCGCCAACCCCACGGCCAGCACCTGGCCTCTGCCGCCAACTCCCGTGGGAGCCTCCGGTGGGAGGCCCTGGTCCACCTGCACGTCCAGCCGCTCGGAGAGGTGCTCCCGCAGCCCAGGGATCACGCTGGACCCCCCGCACAGCACTACCCTAGAGGGCATGAGCGAGGGGGTCTGCTTGAGCCCCAGCAGGGTCTGGCGCACGGCGCGCACCAGGGGATCGATCTCCCTGCTCACCACGTCCACCATGGGGAGCTGGTCCTCGGGAACGGCCGGCCCGCCCAGGTAGGGCAGCGAGGCGTAGGTGTGCTTGAGATCCCGGGCGCGCTCCATGTCCACCTGGTACAGATCGGCCACGCCCTGGGTCAGGTGCATCCCTCCCCTGGAGATGGTCCGGGCGGCCAGGGGCTGCTGGCCTCGGAGCACCACGAAGTTGCTCCTGAGGTGGCCCATGTCCAGGAGCGCCCAGGGATGGTCGTGCACGGTCGCGGCAGGATCCCCCAGGTACCCGTAGCACAGGGGTGCAACGGTGAGCACCGTGGGTTCCAGCCCCACCTTGCCGAGCTGGGCCAGCGCGGCCATGGCGCGCTCCACGGCGACTATCCCAACGAGCACCCGCGACTCGCCCTCGCCCGTGGGGGCGATGATCTGATCGAACACCACCTCGTCCATGTCGTAGGGGATCTGCCCCTCCAGCTCATAGCCCAACACGGACAGGACCTTTCGCTGATCGCTGAAGGGGAACTCGAGGGCTCGGATGGAGACCATGTCACCGGGCAGGGCCACCACCGCCCCGTCGGGGCGCGCCCCGGCCTGCTGCAACGCCGCCCGCAGGGCATCGGTGGTGGCCGAGGCGCGGAGCTGAGCCATGTCCGGCTCCACGGGCTCCTCGCCCTCCACATCCTCGGCGGCGGGGAGCGGGGGCGACGCGTCCACAGGGGCCACCGGGACACTGATCACGCGCCTTAGCTCGGTGGAGCGAAAGCCCACCTCCATGACCGCGACCTTCACCAGGTACGAGCCCAGGTCGATGCCAAGTATCCTCTGCGCCATGTTGAGCCTACTCCTGTTTCCAGTACACGAACTGGCCCCGCTGCCCCGTGGCGGCGGAGTACGCCTGCTGATCCCACACCGCGGTGATGGTGCGGGTGACCCGCCACCTGGGGTTGCCCGCCTTGTCTGTGCCGTTTTGCCCCGAGTGACCGCTCACCACTATGCGGTAGAACCTCCTGGGACCTATATAGGCCGCGGCGGCCAGCTTGCCGCTGTCGAGCTGCACGCCTGGGATACTCTGGCTGGAGCCGGGCAGTCCCCCGGCCCCAAGGGCGGCGCCCGCGCCGGGCATGGCCTGGAAGAGCGCGCCAGGGTTCTCTGCTCCCTGGGCGAAAAGCCCCAGGTCCGTGCAACCCATGAGCTGCAGGGTCATGAGGGCAGACTGGGCGACCTGGGCCATGATGACGGGGTTCATGAGCACCGGGTCGCTGGGATCCTTCGCCGCCCGGAAGATGACAGCCGCTGCGAGCATCCAGTTGCCCGGCGACACCGCGCACAGGTTTGGCGCGCACGTTCCGTAGACGGTCATGGACGGGCCGAAGTTGGCCCAGACCTCGTCGTTTATGCCCCGCACCAGGTGCAGCTCCTCCACCGAGTCGAGCAGGTTGTTCTTCTCCTCGTATGGGTCCGACAGCGTTGTGTAGCGATAGTCCTCCGCAGCACCAGCCGCGGAGAAGCGTGCCTGGTCCGGATCGATGTAGTCCATGATCGCCTGCACCAGGGCCATGGGGCGATTGGGGTCCTCGATCTCGTCCAGCTCCTGGAAGAGCTGCTCATAGCGCGGGTTGGAAAACAGCGTGTAGAGCTGCCTCGCCAGGCTCTGTACCTGGGGGTCCGTGTCCGTGCGCGCGAAGGCGCAGTTCACGTTCAGCTTGCCATCTTCTGACTCGATGGCGACTATCTCCGGCTTGCCGTATCCGCGAGGGATGTCCAGGCCGCGCACGTCTCCGGTGTCCATGCCAAAGCCTGCCAGCAGGGATGCGTCCCCGAAGAACACCTCCAGGAGCATGGGCATGATGTCGCTGATCTGCAGGTCCTTGCCCAAAAACCGTGCGATGACGCTGCGGTTTCGATCGATGATTCGTTCCTGGATCTTGAGCATGATCCGCGTGAGGTTCATGGCCGACCTGGCCATGTACTCCGCCTTCAGCTCATCTCGCGTGTTGCGGGCAGATGCCACGTCTATCTGCGACTTGTAGACGTGGTCCACGGTCATGGCCGCCAGCAGGGTCAAAGACACT
Organism: Myxococcota bacterium; assembly: GCA_024276595.1. GTDB lineage: Bacteria > Myxococcota_A > Polyangia > HGW-17 > JAJRWW01 > JAJRWW01. The sequence continues at coordinate 12,514 of JAJRWW010000546.1, read as the reverse complement.
ATGACGAAGATCAGCGCAGCTCCCCGCTGGCGCCGCTCCTTGCGAGAGGGAGGCCTGTCTTTTCGGGAGCCAATGTTGCTGTTGAGAAAGCGCCAGGCGCGACCTGGCCATCCGTTGGGGAGGAGCCGGGGCATCACTTGGTCCCCCTGCCGGCAGCGCCTGGCCTCGTCAGCGAGGATCCCTTGCCCTGGAGGTTCGTCCACGTGGAGGCGAAGGGGTTGCTCCCCTTCCCCGAGGAGGGCGCAGGGTTGACGGACTTCCCGGTGGCAGCGGCCGGGTTGAGGGCGATGGCGTCCGAGAGCGCCGGGGCCACCTGTGTCACTAGCACCACCTCGTTGCCGATCTCGGAGCGAAAGGTCAGGTAGATGCGGATCCGCTGGGGGAGCCTGTTGGGCTGCCCGTCCACGGCGGTGGTGTCCCAGTCGTCCTGCCACTTGTCCTGGGTCTTGTCGAAGAACTCGTAGCGGATGTCCAGCACGTCATCGATGAGCACGTATGCCTCCCCGGGGATCTTCTCCGGCTCCTCGTTCGCCAGCCGCCGGGTCTCCCGCCTGAAGAGGCTGGTGACCGCGTGGTCATCCGGGTCAGGCGCCAGGAAGTACTGGATGATGCACTGGTCCGACTCGTTGGCGTCCTTGTACAGGCGCCGGTGGGCAAAGGAGGAGAAGCGCAGCTCCTCGCCGAACTCGCCCTTTGTGAACCGGAAGTATGTGCGACGGTTCACCTGGGACATGTTCTCGTTGAGGCTGACGTACGCCATGGAGAGATCCTGGGTCATGCGGGAGAGGCCGTTGCGCACCACGTGCCAGCGATCCTGGATCCTGGTCACCTTGGCGTAGGTGCGACGGGTGGAGCTGAAGGTGGCGTACACGATGACGAACAGCCCCGCGAGGATGGCCATGGAGATCATCACCTCCAGCAGGGTCAAGCCCCGCTGGGCCAGTGAGCGCGCCGTCCCTCTCATGGGCGCCCCCCGCGACTGCTGGTGCCGCTGGTGCCGCTGGTGCCGCTGGTGCCGCTGGTGCCGCCCGTGCCCGCCGCCCCGGCGGACTGCATGAAACCACCAATGATGGACTGCTCCACCAGCTCTGGCCGGGTCACGTAGTAGATGAGGGTAATCTCCTCCTCCTTGCCCCGGTACTTCCAGAACACCCGGAGGGTTATCCGCCGTATGGCCTGCTCCACGACATTTCGGAAGGGTGCCAGGAAGGACGTCAGCATGGAGGCCAGACCGGACTGGGCGGCGTCCGGCTGGCCCGAGCTTGCCCCACCCGCGCCGGGCAGCCCACCTGCCCCGCCCATCCACATGGAGACGATGGAGCTGGGACCGCTGGCCTGGTCGCCCTGTCCGTCCGGATCGTCTGGATCTGTGATTCCCAGCATCTTGCCCACAGCCGAGCCCACGTCCACGGAGTCGGGGAGCTCGATCTTGTCGATCTGGGCGCACCACTTGAAGCGGGCCAGCCCCCCGTACTCCTCGTCGGTAAAGTCGCCGCACTCCTCGTCGTCAAACTCCTCCCAGCCGTCCTTGAGCAGGTCGGCCTCGATGTCGTGCATCTTGGTGCGCGCCAGGTTCGTCGCAACAGTGACCAGCTTGGCGCGATTCGCACGATCCGGCGACTGGCTCAAGGCGTCGAACATGTAAAGAATCGCGATGCCCAAGATGGCGGTGGCGATGAACACCTCCAGGAGCGTGAACCCCGCCTGCACGCATCTGTGAGATCCACGGGCCATCATCGATCCTCTATGCGCTCGCCGGTGTCGTCGGAGTGGAGGATGTCCGAGCGCATCTCTACCCGCCCCCTGTGGATCTTCACCCGCCCCGTAAGGGGGTAGGTCACCAGGGTGTAGGTGTCCTTGCCGTCGGACAGGTACAGCGCCGCCCTCTCCAGGAACCCGCCGCGCCAGATGTGCAGCGCGACCTTGCCCTCGTCTATCTCCTGGTCCAGGCGGGCCACGTAGATGGATTTCACCAGCCGCGCAGCCTTCTTGAGCTTCTCCGCCGAGGAGGCCAGCCGCAGCTTGACCTTGGTCCACTGGGGGCCGGTGGGGCGTGGAAGGGCCAGCAGGTCCTTGGAGAGGCCGCCCACGGTGGTGGTCTCTGCTGCCCGCTCCTGCTCCTCGGCCTCCTCGCCGTCGGCCAGCCGATGGTGCTGCCTCCAGGCCTCCTCCATGTCCTTTGGCATGAGCTGCTTGCCCTTCCGAGCCACCTCGAACTCCAGCGAGGAGCCGCCAGAGGCGCTGAGATCGAACACCAGCCGATGGTCCCGCCCGGTGGAGCGAGCCCGGTCGAAACCAAAGCGAATGGTGGCGGCCATGAGCCGCGCGCCGCTGCGCAGGTTCACCCGATCGATCTCCTTCATGCTCACCATGGCGACTACCATCAGCAGCACGCCGATGAGGATGGCCACCATCAGCTCGATGATGGTGACGCCCAGGGATGGACCTTTGGTTCCAACAGCCACTGGCTACCGCTCGTCGCTCTCTTCGGTGCAGGCCCGGATGTCGTCGCCCCCGCCGTTCTCGTCCCGCTTGTTGGGACCAGAGGACCAGACGCAGACCTTCTCTCCCTGGCAAGAGATCTTCAGCTTCTTGCCCCAGGCGTCTCGCACCATGTCCTTTTTGAAGTGGCTCGGCACCAGCTCGTCCAGGCTGCCGGGGCAGTTGCCCCCGCCATCCCCCTGGGTGTTGCTGTCGGCGCGCCACTCCTGCACCCCGTCGAGAACCCTGGTGACCCTGAGCTTGGTGGTCTTGATCTGGCTGCGCTTGAAGTAGCGAAACACCGCGTAGCCGACCGTGCCCATGATGAGTCCCATGATGAGCACCACGACCATGATCTCGATGAGGGTCATGCCTCGCTGCGCCGCCGCCGCCACCGCCGCTCTGGCTCTTTCTGTGCGCACCTTCATCCGTGCACCTCCTGCTTGCGTCTTGCTGGTAAATGTACTCAAGTGCCTCACTGCACCACCTCGTTCATCTGCAAGATAGGGACTATGATGGAGAAGATGACAAAGCCCACGGTGCCCCCGAGCACCAGGATCATCACCGGCTCCAGGATAGTAGTAATCTTCGAAAGCCGGCTCTCCACCTGCTTCTCGTAGGTCTCGGCCACGTTCCTGAGCATCTCGGGGAGCTGGCCGGTGCGCTCCCCCACGGCCACCATGTGGATCACCATGGGCTCGAAGTGGGGGCTCTTTTTTAGCTGCGAGGCGATGGACTCGCCCTCTCGGATCCCCACCTGCGCCTGGTCGATGACCTTTACCAGCTCCAGGTTGTTGAGCACGTGCTTGGAGATGTCCAGTGAGCGCAGCAGAGGCACCCCCGCCTGGAGCATGGTGCCCAGGGTCCTGCTGAAGCGACTCACCGCCAGGTAACGCATGACCACTCCAAAAAGCGGAACCACTATCTTGATCTTGTCCCACTTGGGCCTCCCGCCGGGAGAGCGCTTCCAGATGAGAAACAGCGACACCGAGAGCGCCCCGCCACCCAGAAACAGGTACCAGTAGGTGCCCGTGTAGTGGCTGATGGTGATAAGAAGCTGCGTGTTCCAGGGGAGGGCGCGCTCCATGTCGGCAAAGATCTGAGTGATCTTGGGGACGACCACCGTCATCAGGATTGCCAGGATCCCGATGGAGACGACGATCATTATCACCGGGTAAAGGAGGGTGCCCACGACCTTGGAGGAGAGCTCCAGCTCCCGCTCCATGAAGTCTGCCAGCCGGTCGAGCACCTCCTCCAGGTTGCCAGCCGCCTCCCCGGAGCGCACCATGTTGATGAAGAGGTCGTGAAAAACCCGCGGGTGGTTCGCGAGGGCGTCAGCCAGGGCGGTCCCCTCGTTGACCTGCCGCCGCAGGTCCGCCAGCACCCGCTGGAGCTTGTCGGCCGTGCGGCGCTTGCCCAGGCCAGACTGCTCGGTGAGGGTCGCGAGGCCCTCGGCCAGGGGGATCCCGCTGCGAAGCAGCACCGCGAGCTGCCGGGTGAACATGGCCACCTGGCGCTTGGAGATGCCAGTGCCGAAGAGCTCCACCTCCCGGGAGAGCCCCTTGCCGGCCTCCTCGTCCTCGGCGGCCTTGCCCGCCTTGGCCTCCTTGAACTCGGTGAGGAAGATGCCCTCCCGTCGGAGCATGGTCCGCAGGGACTTGGCCGTGTCGGCGTCCTGGATGCCGCTGACATCCTTCCCGGCCGGACCCACGCCCTTGTAGCTGAACACCGGCACTATGCCACGTCCTCCTGGGTGACGCGCATGACCTCGGCGATGGAGGTCATGCCGGCCACCACCTTCCGGGCGCCGTCGTCACGCAGGGTTCGCATGCCGGCGTTGACCGCCGCCCGCTTGATGCTCACCGCGTCGGTGTTCTTGAGCGCCATCGCCCTTATGTGATCGTCGAGCATGAGCAGCTCGTAAATTCCCATACGGCCGGAGTAGCCGGTGCCCAGACAGCTCGGGCAGCCCTTCGCCCTGAAGGCCTTCCCAGCAGGGGGGTGGGGCCCGTCCCTGTCCATGGTGGGGTGCGGTGGTATGGCGCCGGCGAAGAACGCCTCCGGCTCCAGCCCCAGGTTGCGGATCTCCTCGTAGTCTGGCTCGTACACCTCCCGGCACTCGATGCAGAGGCGCCGCACCAGGCGCTGGGCCAGGAGCGCCGAGAGGGAGGACGCCACCAGGAAGGGCTCCACCCCCATGTCCACCAGGCGCGTGATGGCGCCTGCCGCGTCGTTGGTGTGCACCGTGGAGAACACAAGGTGACCCGTCAGGGAGGCCTGGATGGCGATCTCCGCCGTCTCCAGGTCGCGAATCTCGCCGACCATTATCACGTCCGGGTCGTGGCGCAGAAAAGAGCGCAGCCCGGCAGCGAAGGTCAGATCGATCTTGGGGTTCACCTGCACCTGGCTGATGCCGTCGAGCTGGTACTCCACCGGGTCCTCAACCGTGAGGATGTTCTTGTCCGGGGAGTTGATCTTCGATAGCGCGGAGTAGAGCGTGGTGGTCTTGCCCGAGCCGGTGGGGCCCGTGACCAGGAGGATGCCGTGGGGCCTGGCAATGACCTCGTTCATCTGCTCCAGGTGGTCGGGGCCCATGCCTATGTCGGCCATGTCCAGGAGAACCGCGGTGCGGTCCAGCAACCGGATGGTGACCCTCTCCCCTCGGGCGGTGGGGATGGTCGCCACCCGCATGTCGATGTCCCGCCCGGCGATCTTGCGCCTGATGCGCCCGTCCTGGGGGAGCCGCTTCTCTGCGATGTTGAGGCCCGCCATGATCTTGACGCGAGCCACGATGGAGGGCAGGTACTGCTTGTGGGCGTGCTTGGTCTCATAGAGCACCCCGTCGATGCGGTTGCGCACCACCACGTCCTTCTCCCCGGGCTCTATGTGGATGTCCGAGGCGCGCTCCTTGGCCGCGTTGAACATGAGCGAGTTGACCCAGCGGATGATGGGCGCCTCGTCGTCCAGGTCGATGATGTCGATGAGCTCCTCGGCGTCGCCCTCGGCGAAGTCGTCTCCTGCTCCGAGCTCCACCGCATCACCCCGGCGTGTGTAGACGGTGTTGATGACCTCCATGATCCGTGCCGGCAGGACCGTCACCAGGCGAACCTCCGCGCCCAAGATGGTGCGCACGTCATCGGTGGCCGTGACGTTGAGGGGATCTCCGATGGCCATGAGCACGGCGCCGTCATCCAGCCGCCGGATGGGGAGACACCGCTGAGCCTTCACGTAGCCGATGGGCAGGTCTGCCAGCAGCTCCACATCCACGTCGTCGGGCAAAAGCTCCGCCAGGTAATCGATCCCGAGCTGAAGGGAGAGGGCCACAAGGAGCTGCTCCTCGGTGATCACCCGGGAGCGCAGCAGGATCTCCCCTATGCGTCCCCCGTCCTCCGCCTGGGTCTGGAGGGCCTCGTCGACCTGCTCGGCCGTGAGGCTCCCCTGCTGGAGCAGGATCTCGCCAATGAGGGGCTGGCTCCTGGCCAGCGCTGGCTCCGGGAGCACCTCCAGCCCTGCGTGCGCCCCCTCGAGGCTGGCAAAGCTCTCTCCCTCACTGGAGGGCTCAACCTGGAGGCCCATCTCCTCGGTGGCCTCTGCCACGAAGGGCTCGGGGGTGTAGAGCGCCTCTCCATGGGCTACCCGCTGCCCGGCGCTGGCCAGCAAGCCAACCTCTCCGGGAGATGCATCCTCGGGGCCAACTGGCGCTGTGCCAGCCTGGAGATGGCCAGCACCTGGCCGAAAGCCGCCACCGTCGGAATGTCCGTCCTGACCCATGCTCAACGCCTCCGCCGCCTGCGAGTATTCTTCTTCTCCCTGGCTGCCTTCCTGGCCGCCTCCCGCGCCTTCTTGCGCTCCTCCGCCTTCTTGCGCTCCTCCGCCTCCCTGCGACGCGCATCCTCCCGCTCCTTCTGCAGGCGACGCAGCATCTTGATGTCCTCCGGGTTTGAGCGCACGGGGCCGTCCACATCCACCTCCTTGGACTCGGCCATGGCCTTCTTGCGCATCTTGGCCTCCTCCTCGCTCATGCGACCCACCCGGTTGATCTCCTCCAGGAGCCCACGCTTGTGCCTGAAGTCCACCACCGCGTCCAGGTCCACGTCCTTGAAGGCCGTGTACCGCTCGATGAACTCCTTGCGCTGCTGGATCTTGCGCTGGAAGATGCGCCGCAGGTCACTCTGGTCCCGGATCACGTACGGTGTCAGGAAGATGAGCAGGTTCGTCTTCTCCACGGTGCGGGTGGTGTTCTTGAACAGGTAGCCCAGGATGGGGATGTCCCCCAGGAGCGGCACCTTCTGGACGCTCTCCTTCACCTTCTCGGTGATGAGCCCCCCGATGACCACCGTCTGCTGGTCCTTGACGACCACCACGGTCTTGACCTTCCGCTTGGTGGTGGTGGGCCCCACCACGGGGTCGATGGACTTTACCTCGTTTATCTCCTGGTCGATCTCCAGGCGCACGTAGTCGGACTCATTGATGTGGGGGGTGATCTTGAGGGTGAGGGCGACATCCTGCCGCTGAATGGACTGGAAGGGGAGCACCCCGCCAAGGCCGGCGGAGCCAGCGGCCCCGCCGGCTCCGGCGATGCCAGGGAGGCCGCTGATGGAGGACTGGAAGGGCACGTTCTCGCCCACCGAGATCTCCGCCTCCTCGTTGTCGGTGGTGAGGATGTGCGGCGAGGAGACGATGTTCACGTCGTTGTTCGACTGCAGCGCCTGGAAGAAGGCGCCGAAGGTGGGGAAGCTGATGCCCGGGATGCCCAGGAGCTGCTCGGCGTTCGCCAGCTCTGGACCGCGGAGCCCGACCGCCAACCCCATGAGGGAGGCCGGATCCAGGAAGATGGACTTGGTGGCGTTGTTTCCCACCAGCAGCAGGGACTGATCGTCGCCGCTGCCAACGGGCACGCCCCCGTGGAAGGACATCCCCAGCTCCCGCTGCTTGGAGAGGGCCACCTCCAAGATGGTGGCCTCGACAAACACCTGTCGCCTGGGCTGGTCCAGCTTCTGGATCACCTTTCGCAGGGCCAGGTAGTCCTTCATGGAGGCCACGATGATCAGGGAGTTGGTGGCCTTGTCCTCGGTGATCTGCACCTCGCCCTGAAACAGGGAGACGGCGCCGCCCCGGCGGTAGCTCCTGCTGCGACCGCGTGACGAGCGCCCACGGCGGGAGTTGCGCCGCCTCCCGCGGCTCAGTCGGCTGCGCCCCCTGGACCCGCCCGTGAGCCCCGAGAGGGTGCCGGCGAGCTCCTCGGCGTCGGCGTTGGCCAGGGCCACGATGTGGATCTTCTCCTCTCCACCGGGGACCTTGATGTCCAGCTTTCGGATGAGGGCGCGCACCCGCAGGTATGAGCGCTCGTCCGCCACGATGATGAGCAGGTTGGTGCGCTCGTCCGCGATGATCTTGGACACGGACAGACCAGACCCCCCTCCCTTGACGTTGACCAGGGTGGATGTCTTGCTGATGGCCCTGCGCCGCCGCCGCCGCCGGCCGTAACGTCGCGGGGTCGGGCGCCGGGAGGAGCCCTTCTTGGCGCCGTCTGCCGCGGGAAAAACCTCCAGCAGCTTGGTGGCCACCTCCTCGGCCTCCGCGTGCTTGATCCGCACGATCCAGATCTTCTCCGCCTGTGCCTCCACGTCGAGGCTCCGAATGATCTTGCGCAGCCGACGGATGTTGGCCCCCGTGTCAGTGATGATGAGCAGGTTCGTGGCGCCGTAGGTGATGATGTTGCCCTTGGTCAGGTTGCGCAGCACCGTGGCCACGTCGTCGGGCTCCACGTTCTTGAGGCGCACTATCTGGGTCACCACGCGCTCGTCCGCGGGACAGCGACGGCCCGGACCACAGGTGGTCACCGGGGTGGAGGCTCCCTTGGCAATCTCGATTATCTTGAGGTATCGGCCGGCGGGCTGCACCGTGAGCCCCATGGCGTTGAGCGCGCTCAGAAAAGCCCTGTACGCCTCTGTGGGGGTGATGGGCACCGGCGACACGATGGTGACCTTGGGGGCGCGGATGGTCCCGGTCACGATGAAGCGCTTGCAGGTCATGCCCGAGATCCACGCCACCAGGTCGTGCAGCTCGCTGTCGGGCTTGAGCGTCACCTTGATGCGCTTGTAGTAAGGGTACTTGCGGCACTCGTTGAAGGATGCCTCCCCGGGGAGGTTCTTGCCCGTAAAGCCCGTGCTGCCACCGACGTCCTTGCCCGTTGCGCCACGCCGTCGCCGCCGCCCCCGGTATGGCTTGGCCCGGCGGCGCACGTCGGAGCCGCGCCGCCGATACTGTGCCAGGGCGTCCACCGGGTGGGCGAGCTCCCAGCCCCCCCACAGCAGCAGCCCGGCCGAGAAGGCCAGCACGGCCAGGTGCCAAAGGTCTCTTGTTCGCATCATCGTTCTTCCATTCAGAGGCGTCATTTGATCGTGTAGTCCAGGGAGAGCGGCCTGCCGTAGCGCGTGAGGCCGATGGTCATGTGGCTAGCTCCCTGCAGCTTGGTAAAGACCTCGAGGGCCTTGTCCAGCGTTGTAATGGACATGTTGTTGACGGAGTTGAGCACGTCACCAGAGCGCATCCCGAGCTTGGCGAAGATACCGCCGGGGCGCACGCGTCCGAGCCGAAAACCGTCCGGCTTGCCGTTCTTCATGTGTGGGTAGATGGCCGCGTCCCTCCCTGCCATCGCAGTGCTCCCGATGAGCTTCTGCACCAGTGATCGGTCGATCTCGTACTTGTTGGGGCCCACCTTGCGAACCCCACGGTTGACAGCCTCCCGCCACTTCCCGAGACGCCCCCTGGGGCGCCGCCCACGCCTCGCCGCCGGCTTCGGAGCCTCGGGCGCCTGCTTGCCGGCGTCCGGAAACAGCTCCAGGTACCCGGTCTGCTTTCCCCGCTTGAAGGTCACGCGCTTGGCCTCCACCCGGGTTATCTCGTAGTCGTCTATCTTGGTGCCCTTGGCTACGAGGCGCATGCGCTGGGTCTTTTTGAACCTGATGGTGGCGATGGACCACTTCTCGTCGTTCTCTGCGACCTGGGTTGCCAGCAGCTCGGCGTCATCCATGTTCACGCTGGCCTTGGGGGCGGCCGCCCCTCCAGCCGCGGCGATCTTGGCCGGCTTGCAGTAGGAGCAGAAAATATTGCGCCTGGTCACGTCGAACATGGACTTGCGCAGAGCGGTCTGGGGGGTGCGCTTGGGCTTTGCCGCTCTCCGCCCGCGGCGCGGCTTGCGGCGCCTGGAGACACCATCACCGATGAGGGCGTACTCGATGAAGCTCGTTGCGGCCACACCGCTCAAGACCGCCAGGAGCCCGACCACCGCCAGGTTCACCACGAAAAAGTGCTTTTCGAAAAACGCTTGCATCTACGATCATCCGGTAATGCAATCCACGTGCCCGTGCCACATAGCCCCAACCGCACCGCAAGTCAACGAAGTTGCAGCAGTGTCCAGAGAGATCGGTCGCCCGATGACAGGTGCGTCAAGGCCGGGTGCCCCGGGAATGACATTTTGGCACCTGGTGGAGCTCACTTGGCGCCCCTCTCCTTGGCCACCTTCTCCCCCTCCAGCTTCCGGTAGACCGTGCGGGTGGCGATGCCCAGAAGCTGGGCGGCCAGGCGCTTGTCGCCGCCCGTGTGGCGCAAGGTCTCGTGGATCACCCGGCGCTCGACCTCGTCCAGGGGAGTGCCGATGGGGATGGTCACCGAGCGCCCGTTGCCGCCGGGCTTGCCGTGGATCTCCGGCGGGAGATCCTCCTCGCCCAGCACATCCCCCCTGCTGAGCACCACGGCTCGCTCCACCACGTTCTCCAGCTCTCGGACGTTCCCCGGCCAGTGGTAGCCGCAGAGCAGGTCCATGGCGAGGGCGGAGAACCCGATGACCGGCTTGGCGTTCTTCTGGGCGTACTTCTGCAGGAAGTACTCGGCCAGCAGCGGTACGTCGTCCAGCCGCTCCCGAAGGGGTGGAACATGCACCGCGATGACGTTCAGTCGATAGTAGAGATCCTCCCGAAAGCGCCCCGCAGCCACCTCCTCGGCCAGGTTCTTGTTGGTGGCCGCGACCAGCCGGTTGTCCACCCTGACCGACCTGCCCCCGAGGCGCTCCACCTCCCCCTCCTGGAGCACCCGCAGGAGCTTCACCTGGATGTGCTGCGGCAGCTCCCCCACCTCATCCAAAAAGAGCGTGCCACCGTCTGCAGAGGCAAAACGCCCCTCGCGACTGGCGACCGCGCCGGTGAAGGCGCCCTTCTCGTACCCGAACAGCTCCGCCTCGATGATGGACTCGGGCAAGGCCGAGCAGTTGACCGCCACAAAGGGCTTCCTGGACCGCGGGCTGCCCCGGTGGATCGCTCTGGCCAGCAGCTCCTTGCCGGTCCCGCTCTCCCCCAGCACCAGCACCGTGGCCGTGGAAGGGGCCGCCTGGTTCACGATGTCCAGGGTGCGCCGCAGCGCCAGAGACTGGCCAATGATCGCTCCGTGTTGACGTGCGCCGGTGAGCTCTGCCCTGAGGGCCTGGTTCTCCAGCACCAGGGCCTGTCGCTCCAGGGCCTTCTCCACGGACTTGAGGATCACCGCCCGCTTGAGGGGCTTGGTGATGAAGTCGTAGGCGCCCTCCCGCATGGCCTCCACCGCGGCGTCCACGGTGCCGTAGGCGGTCATGAGCACCACCTCGGTGTCCGGCACCACCGCTCTGCTCGCCTTGAGCAGGTCCATGCCGGTCATCCTGGGCATGACCAGGTCGGTCAGCATCACGTTTACCTTGCGTCGCCGCAGCACGTCCAGGGCCTCGGATCCGTTGGCCGCCAGGCAGACCTCGTACCCGGCCCTGCCAAGCATCCGCTCCAGGGACTCACGGATCCCCGCCTCGTCGTCCACAACCAGCACACATGCCTTCAGGTCCATGGGCCACGCTCTCCTTGTAGGGAGAAGACCTTATGCAATATCCATGCACATTTCTAGCGCCACCGCATTTGCCATGTAACTCCCGAATGTTACACAACACAGGCGAATTGCCCCTTGTCGCCGTGTGACATTTTGGCAAGTTGGCCCCTGGCCATGGCACAGCCCTGTGACATTTTGTCAATGCATGACCCGAGGGGGTCGACGCCTTGCATCGCCGCCTCGTGTGCTCTCCCTGGGCGGCGTGGGTCAGCTCACCGATCCAGGCTTCTCGGACGGATCTCTTCCAGGCCTAGGTCGGCCCCATGCCACCCGCACGGCGCGGCCATCATCTCACCGCTCGGGGTGACTGGAAGGGCGCTCCAATGCAGCTCAGCGCGTGGTCTCGGTCTTCAGCTTGCCAATGTCGCGGAACTCCAACACCATGCGGGCGCCCTGCAGGTCTGCGCTCAGCCGGACCCACCGGATCTCCTTGAGGCGCTCCTTGGGCAGGATTGAGTCCGCTTCCAACTGGAGCGTGCCCTTGGTCCCCGGCGCGAGGGTTGTGCCGTCGCCTTGTTGTTTTCGGTGCTTGCCGTCGCCCACCAGGAAGCGCGCGCGGTCCACACCGAAGGCCTGCTGCCCCTTGTCGAACCCCACGGTCGCTTTGATCCCGTCGGTGTGTATCCGCAGCGCGACGTTGGTCTCGTTTCGAATGTCCACCGAGAGCACGAAGTCGATCCGCTGCTTGGCGAAGCAGCCCTGGTTGTTCACGTTCTCCTGGAGCGCCGCCTTGGGCTCCCCGATCAGCGTCACTCCAGGCGCCGCCTGAACGTGCGGCGACACCAGCTTCTTGCCAATGAGACGCTTGGAGGTGCCGAGGCACACCACGGCGGCCGTGGCCAACAGCAGCACCTGGATCCAGTGACGCATACAACACCTCCAAAGCAGCAGCCCATTGGTAGCACAAATGCGCAGCAAATTACCCTCCTGCAGTAGCTGGCCCTGCTCGAGTCCTACCAGGCCGGCGCCAGGGCCCACAGGCGTGCGCACGAACAGAGCCAGGACCTTTCCCGAGACGACGAGGCGGCGAATACCTATATCGAAGCCAATCCGGTGAAGGCGGGGCTGTGTGACGCACCGGAAGCATGGCCGTGGAGTAGCGCCCCCGGGAGGGCGGGCGTCT
>JAJRWW010000545.1 GCA_024276595.1 Myxococcota bacterium | reverse complement strand
TTCTTGTCCATGCGACCGTCCGACCAGGCCATCGCGGCCATGGCCCGGACGACGTCGAGACGTGCCTGCGACATGCTTCCTCCGTGGGGCGTCGCCGCCGACTCCCATCCTCGACTCACACTTTACCGCATATGATCGTCCGCATACAGGGGAGAAATGGTCCGGGCGGGATTGATGGAGCTGGAGCAGGCCTTGCGGCGCCCCCTCCGTGGATGGTCTCAGCACAGCATCTCGTGGATCTTGGCGGCGAGCCTCGAAGGCGTGAAGGGCTTTCGCAGAAAGCACGTGCGCGCCTGACCCCCAGCCTTCTCGTTCAGCTCTGCCGTCGGGTGCCCGCTGATGCAAAGCACAGGAAGCAAAGGGGAGTGGTCGCGTATCCTGGCGATGAGCTTCGGTCCGGAGAGGTCGGGCATCACGAGGTCGGTGACCAGGAGGTCCACTTGACCATCGAGGTCGCAGAACTTGCTCCACGCCTGGAAGCCATCGGCCGCCTCCTGCACGCGGTAGCCGAGGTTGGTAAGAAAGCGCCCCATGGTCTGCTAGAGGGCCTCGTCATCCTCTACCAGCAGCAGCAGCTCCCCGCGGCCGATGGCAGGGGCCTCGGTGGTGCTCGCAGTGTACCTGCGGTCCTTGCCGCTCACGACCGGCAGAAAGACCTCAATGGTGCTGCCTTTCTTGGGCGCAGAGCGGACCCAGATGGCTCCCTTTGCGTGCTTGACAATGCCGTACACGGTGGAGAGGCCCAGCCCGGTACCCTTTCCCCTGGGCTTTGTGGTGAAGAAGGGCTCGAACACGGAGGCAGCGACCTCCTCGGACATGCCGCAGCCGGTGTCGCTCACTGCGAGCCTCACATGGGGACCGGCGCAGATGCTTGCGTACTTGCGAACGATGCCTTCGTCCATCTCGCGGACCTCGGTTACGATACTGAGAGCTCCCCCGTTTGGCATGGCATCGCAGCCGTTGACCACGAGGTTGACGATCACCTGCTCCAGGTGACCTGGATCAATGCAGACGCTGGGAAGGTTTCTTGCGAGCTGAAGATCCAGCGTGATCTGCTTGCCAACGAGCCGCTGCAGCAGCTTGCCCATGTCCCTCAGAACGCGATTAATGCTTACCGTCCGAGGCTGAGCCATGTCCTTGCGGCTATAGAGAAGTAGCTGGCGCGCCAGGGCCGCGCCGCGCTTGCTGGACCCTATGATCTCGCGGACCTCGTCCAAGAGCGGGCTGTCTTTGTCGAGGGTGTCCTTGAGCACTTGGGAGCACCCCAGGATGACGGTGAGGAGGTTGTTGAAGTCGTGGGCGACGCCACTGGCCAGGCGTCCGACACTGTCCATCCGCTGGGCGAAGATGAGCTGCTCCTGTAGCTGTCTGTACTCCTCCTCCGCGTGGCGCCGCATGGTTACGTCCATCCCGATCATGATGATGCGCTTGAGGTCACCGCTGTCTTGCCACTGGTTGGCGGTGCTCCACATGAAGACATGGGGGTTGTGGTCCAGGTCCAGGATCGTCATCTCGTGGTCGGTAACATCTGCTCGTTGCAGCCTCCTTTTCAGAGCCGCCATCTGCTCCCGATCTTCGTGCGGGTAGAGTGTCTCCCACCAGTTGAGTCCCACGAGGTCCTCTGGTCGATGGCCCGTAAACGTGGTGATGGCTGGGCTCACGAAGGTGATCGTTCCCTCGGGAGTCAGCTCGCAAATGATGCCAGGTAGGTGCTCTACGAGGCGTTGGTACCGCGCCTCTGCCCGGCGCCGGTCCTTGAGCTCTTGGCTCACCCGGCTGTGGAGCGTAGCGTTCTGGATGGCAATGGCAGCCTGATCGGCCAGCAGGTTCAGCGGGCGCAAGGTGTCTTCCGTGAACCGCTGGGGTCTGCCAAAGCCGATGGTCATGACGCCCAGAACTTGGTCACGGATGGTGAGCGGGAGGCCGAGGAGCGCGCCGCTCCAGCGCCAGTCATCGAAAAGCGGGTGGCGGTTCACATCCGGCACCACGAGGGCCTTGCCGGCACGGGCCACAGAGCGGGTCAGTCCATTCTCTCGGGGCTTCTTGAAGGGGCCGCGCGGGTGGCTCAGGCCGTCGCGCCAGCGGTGGGCGGCAAAGGTGAGCTCCTTGCCATCATAGTAGAAGATGTACGCGTCGTCGGCGCTGGAGAGGGAGATGACGTGGGTGAGGATCGCGTCCAGCACCTCTGCTGGCTCCAGGCTCGAGGTCACCGCAAGACTGGCCTGGCACAGCGCCTCCAGCGGATCCGAAGGGGGGGATCGCCGGGTCGTAGAGCTCTGCCGGCCGAGATCGGACCTCGATGCCGAATGGTGGTCGAGCCTCTGGCTCGGGGTGAGGGAGGCATCCTGGGGAGCCCCTGGGAGGGTTTCCAAGGGCGCCTCGGTGTCAAGGCGCTCATTGTCGGTGGAAGCGTCCTCTCGGGATTCGAGCTTGCTCGGGTCATCTGGTTGCTTGCGAGGAGTTTTCGACATGGCGCTCCTGTCTTTGCCAGGGGCTCGGTTGGTTGCTGCCAGCCTGTGGGTCCGGCTGCCAGCCCGCTTGAGCCCCGTGGGGAATGACGCCGATGTATTCGAGCGTACAACCCCACCGCTGTCTGCTGCATTCTTCGTGCCGAGGATGCTGTGCGTCGGCCCATGTTGAGCAAGAGCCCCGTCGGTTGAGGCATTACAACACTCTGGCGCAGGCATCCATCCAGTTGCGGGCTGGCCGGTGTGCCTGGTCCCAGGGAGTCGGACATTTTTGACCGTCTCCGCACCGGGATGACCTTGGAGCGAGCCATTATTGGCCAGAAGGTGGGCTCGCGTCCCCGGGACAATGGGGAGCTGTAGGCGCTGGGCCAGAGGTTGGGTGCTCGTGAGCTTCTGAAGCCTCGCGACCGCTGGTGAAGCAGCCCGCTTGAGCCCGTGGGGATGGAGGAGTCTGGGCGAATGCCCTCAAGGTGGGCTCCAGGCTCACCCATGTCGGGGGACGTGCGGGGTGTGGACGGAAGGTTCAGTCACCCGAGTGAGCGTCTGGGCTCTCCTCCCCGCTCGAGCTGCTCTCCCCCGAGGACCCTTCCTCCGTTTCGCTCACACCGCTGCCCTTGTCGCCTGTGAAGACAATCCAGCGGGAGGCGGTCTTGTTGCCGTTCTCATCCTCGCCTTCAACCATGTACGTGACCGACCTGGTACCCTCTGGCAGAGATTTCTCTGGAAGGACGATTGTGCCCTTCAAGCTGCTGTTCGCCAAGACAGAGTCTGCGCCGAAAATCTCCCTGGGTGGAACAAGGAGAGTCTTGACCGTGCGGCCGCTGGCGTCGGTGATGTTCATCTTGATGGGCTTGAGCTGACCCGCGAAGACGCCCCTGTTGTCTATCTGCACGTCCATCTCCCACTGCTCGAGCCGCGCGTTCCAGCGCTGCTTTCCCCTGGGCGAGGTAAAGAAGGCCTGGGTCTGTGCGTGGTAGTCGTGGCGCACCACCAGCCCTCGGGAGGACTCATCAACGCTCCCATCTCTGCCGTGAACGCGCAGGGTCACCTTGAAGTAGTCGAACTGTCTCGGCCTGTGCTTGTCGATCTTGTAGACATGCTCGACCACCGGAATGGTCGTGCGCTGAACCTGGCCGTCTCCAAACACCCAGTAGTAGGCGACTATTGGGTTGGCCTGGACACGAGAGAGCTGGGCCAGAAACTGGTACCTGGAAGGTCCGATGCGGCTCCACACAAAGCGGGCGTGGACCCCCTTTGACCAGTCGACTCGGTAGTCACAGTCCAAGACGGTGATGCGGATCTTCCTTCGAGCGGGCAGGTGGTTGCGCACTTTTTGGTTGATGGCGTTGGCGGTAATCTCGATGGTTCCACGCACTCTCGGTGCTACGAACGTCAGGTGCGCACCAAACCCTCCCACCATCTTGCGAAGCACGGGATCGTACCACGTGTAGTAGACTCGCAGCTGATCGTCTGCGCGGTTCTCCACCTCGGTGGAGAGCACAGTGGGCTCGCCCCGACACAGCTCGGTCTTGTCGGCCGAGACGTCCTCGATCCTGGGGAGCTCGTAGCCAGGGGGATAGTCGCGAAAGCGCTGAGCGATAGATGTTGCGCGGCGCACATCACCGACAGAGGTAATGGGCGGGCGCACCTCGAATCGCACCTCGTCCCGCCTTGTCCGCCCCGAGGAGTCTCTCCCGGTGGCCACCACGGTGTAGACGTCCTGAGCTGCCGGCGCCACCCAGACCACGCTCCTTCCCTGTCCCCTGATGGAGCCCCCGGTGCAGGTCCACGTCAGCTTGACGCCCTCCACATGGGGCACGACCTCCGCCGTGACCCTGTTTCGCGAGTAGGGATCCACAACCGTCTGTTCTTGAGCTACCACGATCTCAAAGGGAGGCCCGCGCCGGCGCCTGTGAAGCAGAAAAAGCAGCGCTACCAGGAGCAGAATCAGCGCCAGGAGGACCAGCGCTATCTGTCGGGCGCGCAGGGGCTGGGAGGAGGGAGCTGCGGGTTTCATGGTCTAAGCTCCCCCTCGACAACGAATGATCTGCGGTGGGTCCTTGTACCTTCGCCTGGGACCAAAGGTCCGCAGCGCAAAGCCTCCCTTCTCCGGAGCGAGCTCGAAAAAACCCCCGGCGCGAATCTGCGGCACCAGCACCCGGCGCCCATTCTCCAGAAGGCAGGTCCCGAAGGGCGCCACCCTGTGTGCCTTGAACACCCTCTTGAGAGAGTCGGTGGATGTGTCAATGACCGAGACGGTGCTCCCTGAACGAGAGGCCGGATCAAAGTGTACGACGACCAAGTAGCCCCCCACGACCCGCAGCAGAAACGGAGAATCGGGGACCGAGATGCGACCCTTTTCGTGACCCGAATCCACATCGTACACAACCACCGTGTTGCGTGTTCTCACCGGCACATGACGAGGAGCGGCATAGGCGACATAGAGCTTCCGCTTGCTGGTGATGGCGATGGCCTGAGCCATGGGCTCCAACTGGACCAGGGTTTCTTTGGGGGCACAGGTCCTCGGGTCGATTCTGTGGAGCAGGCTCTGGCCCAGGCCGCCCTTTTTCGAGACCACGCCGAGCACATAGACATCGCCTGGCGCAACGCCAGCGACACTCTGGGGCAGCCCCGAAAGTAGAGTCTTGCAGCGTGGTCTTGCAGACCGTGGATCTAGCAACGTAACGTGATGGCGGTGGTTTTTGTACCTGATGGAGTGGGTGAGCACAAGCGGACCGTCCAACCATGCGGGATAGAGCCGCGACGGTGAGCGTGCGACCTCGTTCAGGAATATGGACTTGTTCCTGCTCGGGTCGAGCAGAAAGAGGCGGTCCTGTGTTGCTCCCCCCGTCACCTCCGAGGCCGTGGCTGCCACAACCAGAAGCCGGCCCCCGGGCAGCACCTGAAAGTCCAGCAGGCTCTGGAAGCCGTAGATGTAGCGGTCCAGGTACATGACAGTCCTGGGCTGGTATGAAGACGCATCGTACTCCACGATGCGGTCTCCGAAGCTCGGGTGGCTGGCATACAGACGTCCAGCGGACCTGCCGCTTTCAGCCTGCTTTGTGCTGGATCCACAGCAAGCCAGGGCCGTGATCAACAGCGCGAGAAAACACGCAGGCAGGAGCGCCTGCAGTCGCAGTTGTGCCGAGCGCCGAAGGGGAAGCGGTGCCCGGGCTCTGTGAGCCATGTGCCAGATCATGGGGGCGCACCATCGAGGAAAAAGGCTGCCCAAAGGCCGGAAGGAGGCGCCAGCGCCTCCTTGGCAATCCGCCCAAGAGCCGGCAGGCGCTGCGTCTGTGATGCCTACTGCTGGTTCCAGTAGTAGCACTCCTGATAGGGAAAGTCGTCGCCAAGCTCTTCCGGATCCTGCGATGAGCCG
This sequence comes from Myxococcota bacterium, assembly GCA_024276595.1. Taxonomy (GTDB): domain Bacteria; phylum Myxococcota_A; class Polyangia; order HGW-17; family JAJRWW01; genus JAJRWW01. The sequence goes on along the minus strand of JAJRWW010000545.1, from coordinate 4,365 downwards.
CCAAAGCCGCACAGCACGTGCCAGGTCTCGTCCATGTCGACGCCGTAGGTTTCGTAGGAGTTCCTCACCAGCTCGGTGCAGAAGTACTCGTGGTCCCAGTTGTAGTTGCACCAGCTCAGCGAGTAGGGATCCCCGACGTTGTCGCACTCCCCGTCGGGGTTGTCTGCAGCGCCATGCATGTGTGATCGGCCGTAGCTGACGATGTTCTCTAGCTTCCCCTGATCCGCGATCCTCCATTTTACCCAGGTGTCTTCATAGCCCTTTCGGGCCATGAGGGAGGAGACGATCTCCGACTTGACACCGTTGCCGCAGCCGTCGCCCTTGTCGGCGTGTACGACTCGCACGGACGACGAGTAGTGGTATCCGAAGTTCTCTGCCAGCATGGAGTGGGTCCAGTAGCTACCGGCAAAGATATCGAAGGCCCAGCCGTACCCGCCCCGACCGAGGATGAGATCCCCGGGCCAATAGTAGCAAGATGAGGCCTGGGCCGACTGCGCCGAGGCGGCGGCGGCAACAATGAATGTGGTGGCAATGAGCAGCTTCTTCATTCCATCGTCTCCTTGTGGATTCGATGGTGGTATACGCAATGAGCGTGCCAATAAGATCGCTGTGGATTTGCCGTGTAATATCGGAGCGTAACGCCTTGTTCACCAATAGAGCGCTTCGAGAGCACAGTTCACGAATTGAACAGGCATTTCGGGCGCCCCAAATCCGAAGAAAAGTCTGGAATCACGATATGTTATGGCCGCTGCGGAGACAGCCCCGGAAGCAGCCGCTCGGCCTTCAACTATTGGAAAACACACCATATTGTTACTCGAATGACATTCTTGAACAAGAGCAGCTTTTGAACAACCAGGGCTGTGAGGAGCGAGCAGGCCCTGCGGCTGCCAGATGCATCCGAACGAGATCTGTACGCCTTGAAAACCTGGTGTTGTTCATGTAGAATTGTTTTTGTAATACGCACGACAACCGGAGGCCATGTAGCAGACGTGCCAGAACACAGCGGAACCATCGAACCCGGTGGGCTCCGCCTCATCCGAGATGAACAGAAGCTCGCGGCTCGGTGTCGGGAGCTCCTGGAGGCAGAGCTGCCGTCCATCGCTCTGCCCCACCTGCACTACCTCGAGCACCTGGAGCTCGAGAGACCCGAGGCAGAGAGGTCGTCCGAGACGGCTCTGCTCCTGGGAGAGTGCTACCTGAGGCTTGGATACCCTGCGAAGGCGCAGAAGACGCTCCTTGAAGCCCTGGCCCGCATCGGCGCTTCAGACCCACGGGCAACCCTGCGGGCGCATTTGCTCTTGGCCGCTGTGCTGCTGGAGAGTCGCTCATTTGCCGAGGCCGCCACCTCCACTTGCTCTGCAGAGGCGGTGCTCGCCACGGATGCCTATCCGCTGCAGCGGTTCAGCTTGCGCCTGATCCAGTGCGACCTCGCTCGCCTTCAGGGCGACTACGTCGTGGCGGGGGGCTTCCTGGACGAGGCAAAGGATGTCGCCGCCGACCTGAATCAGCCCGGGCCACGGGCTCGGGCGATTCTGGCGGAGGCTCAGCTCGCCTGGGCGAGGGGAGAGCTTCATCAGACAGCTCTGCTGCTTTTCGAGGCTGAGCACAAGCTGGCTGCAGCAGGGCTCAAGCACCTGCACGGCGAGGCGTGTCTCATCTGCGCGACCTTCGTGGGCGACTGTGCCACCCGTGGGCTCCTGGAGCCGGACTGGCCCCTGGAGGTCCCAGCGGCAATCTACCTCGTCCGCGCTCAGGAGCTCTTCACGGAGAGCGGATCCTTGCGAGACCTGGAGCGGGTGCGACGGCACTTCCGTCTTTTTGGGAGGAGAGCCACCGACAGAGTGGCGGACGAGGCCGTGGCCCAGCGGGCCGAGCAGATCGGCCTGGAGCACCTGGATCTGGACAGTCGCATCAACACGCTGGTGCCTTCGATGAACAAGATCATGGCCGAGGCCACCTCCAGAGGTAGCCACGAGGAGGTGCTGGAGGCGATCTGGTCGGAGATCATCAGCTTCCGGGCAGACATCCTTCGAAAGCTCATGTCCCTCGCTCGGGGGAATGATCGTCTGGTGGATGCTGCCCACGCGGTGCTGGTGGAACGAAATCAGCTCCGAGACATCCTCGAAGGGGTAAGGCGGCTGGGCGGCTTCGCTGACGTCGAGCAGCTCAACCGCGAGGTGGTGGAGCTGACGCAGTCCGTCGTGAACGCCGATCACGTGGTCCTGGCCTTTGTGGATCGTCTGGGTGAGCTCGCCGTGAGGGAGCGGAGGGGGTCCTGGGGAGAGGATGACCGCTCCTGGAGGTTCCTTGCGGAGCAGGCTCGACGCACCGGAAGGGCGCTGCTCCAAAAACGCAAAGATCCTGGCGACCAGTGCCATCTGGCGGATCCTGACCTTCCCTACAGCTCGCCGACCTCCCCTTTTGGGGAGGGAAACGAGGCCTCTCTCGACCTCGGCTCTGCCATGGCCGTGCCCATCCACGACTCTCAGGGAGTTCGGGGTGTGATCTACGCTGATCGGCTAAAAAGGGGCAGGCTGATCACGCGGCGGGACCTGGGGCTGTTGGAGGTTGTGGCCAGCCAGATCGGCTCCCTGCTAGAGCGTCAGCGCATGAACTGGTCCCTGCGGGTGGCTGCCCGGGTGCGAGAGGCGACCATGGAGGCGATTGGCGACGGAGTCATCGCCTTTGGCACTGATAGCCAGATCCGCTCCGTCAACAGCGCCGCTGCGAAGATGCTCATGCTCTCCACGCGCGAGCTCGAGGGACGCACTGTACAGGACATCTCCGCGCTGCGGGATGTCACCGCAGGGCTGAAGGACCTGGAGGAGCTGGATGGGCGCATGGTTCGCCTGCCGGGGGGGGAGGTCATGGTGGGGGCGCGCGTTGTGCGGGACGACGACGGTCACCCGGCGGGCACTGTTCTCACCTTTACTGGGAAGCGAAGAGCCCAGCGTACGGCGCACAAGCTCGCCGGGGCCCGAGCTCGCTACACCTTCGAGGAGATCCTCGGCGTCAACCCAGTCTTTCTCGAGCAGGTGATGATGGGAAAGGTCGCTGCCCGCTCAGACTCAGGCGTGCTCATTACAGGCGAGAGCGGCACTGGCAAAGAGGTCATCGCTCAGGCCATTCACAACGCATCTGCCCGCGCCTGGGGCCCCTTCGTGGGTATCAACTGCGCCGCGATCCCCAGGGACCTGCTGGAGAGCGAGCTTTTTGGGCATGAGGAGGGCGCCTTTACCGGGGCCTGCCGGGGTGGGCAACCCGGCAAGTTCGAGCTGGCCGAAGGAGGTACGATTCTGCTCGACGAGATCGGGGACATGCCCATCGAGATGCAAGCCAAGCTCCTGAGAGTGCTCCAGGAGCGACGCTACCAGCGCGTTGGAGGCAGATCCTTGCTGCTGCTTGACGCCAGGATCATCGCCACCACGAACCAGGATCTCGATATCCTCGTGGATGACCGCCGATTCCGCAGCGACCTGTTGTTCCGGCTGAAGGTCATGCACCTGCACCTTCCCCCCTTGCGTGAGCGCCCGGAGGACATCCCGGTGTTCGTGACCCATTTCCTGAAGCGATCGGCGTCGCGCATGGGAAAACGACTGGCACGAGTTTCTGCCTCGGTGAAGCGTGCTTTCATGGCGTATCCCTGGCCCGGCAACGTCCGGGAGCTGGAGTACGTCATTGAGAGCGAGGTCAACATGGCAGAGCCCCACCAGGAGGAGCTGGTGGAGATTCCCGCCGCACTGCGGGTCCAAAGGCGCCGGCGGCGACGGAAGACTCTGGTGGGCATGCCCATTCAGTCGGAAGAGCCCGCCCCCCCCAGGCGTGGCCCCATCACCCTTGCAAACATGGAGAAAGAGCTCCTCGTGGCAGCCTTGACAGAGCATGCCGGAAACGTCCCCGCCGTGGCAGATGCCCTGGGGGTGAGCCGTGGTACGGTCTACAACAAGCTGCGCAAGCTTGGCCTGGATCTGGCCAGCTACCGGCGAGGCTCTTGCGAGGGCCCGGCGTAAGCTGTGGCGCCGCCACGATGCTCTGGCGGGTGGTCGCCCGGCTGGCGCCCATGTCGGCGCATCCACGGTGGCCGGAGGTGCTGGCGTGCGCCGCCACCGCTCGGCCGGGTGCCCAGGGGCTCCCACGGCCCGGCCCTGGACCTGGACGGCTTCCCGCGGGTGGACATCCTGTCAGTGGCGAATGGAAACGTGGGCAACCCAACCTACGTGGACGTAGGCGCCCACGAGCGCCAGCCATGATCCAGCCCGCTCATGTGCTGCTGGAGTCTCAGCACGATCCAGCGCCCTGTCGTAGTCAGCATCCAGGGGTCATGGCTTGGCGTGGGGGCTGTCTGAGAGCTGATCATGAGAGTGA
>JAJRWW010000544.1 GCA_024276595.1 Myxococcota bacterium | reverse complement strand
TATATCCACGTCTTTGGCATATATGAACCCACTATATTGGGTAACCCCGCGAGTGAGGCGGGTCCCTTTTGGGACCGGCCTTTTTTTTTAGGTCTCCGGGCAGGCGCCAGGATGCAGCACGCCAACAAGAAAACCGACGCTCTAGATCAGCTCTGCCGCGCGGTGGTGGAGGAGGCAGGCTTCGACCTGTTGCTGGTAGAATGGACCAGTCAGATGGGTCGGCGCGTGCTCCGTCTCTTCATCGACAACGAGCGCACGGGCGTGACCGTGGACGACTGTGCCACGGTCAGCCGGCGCCTCTCCCACGTGCTGGACGTGGAAGAGACGATCGACTGCTCCTACTCCCTGGAGGTCTCCACTCCCGGCCTCGATCGTCCGCTGGTGCGGGAAGCCGACTACGCACGTTTTGTGGGTCGCATGGCAAAGGTGACCCTCACCAATCCACTGCCCTCTGGCCGAAAGCGGCTCAAGGGCGAGCTCAAGGGCGTGGACGCTGGCGAGGTGTCCATGGAGGTAGACGGCGAGCTGTTTCGCTTCGCGGTGTCGGACGTGGCCCGGGCGAACCTAGTCTACCAAGGGGATTTCTGATGCAGCCGAACTTGAACATGGTCCTGGAGCAGGTTGGCAAGGACAAGGGCATCGACCGCGATGTGCTGGTACAAACCCTGGAGCAGGCCATCCTCACAGCCGCCAAGAAGACCTTTGGGCAGCACCGTGAGATGGAGGCCCGCTACAACGAGGAGCGCGGCACCGTGGATCTCTACCTGGCGGTGGAGGTGGTGTCCAGCGACCCGGTGCGCGGTCGGGAGATCACCCTGGAGGAGGCCATTCCCATCGACTCCGAGGCCCAGGAGGGTGACGAGCTCCTGTTCCAGATCTTCTACAGCCCCGAGGACGCCGAGCGCGCCAGGGAGCAGGACAAGGAGTATGGATACCTGCTGGACCTACACACCCTGCGTCACGGCTTTGGGCGCATCGCCGCCCAGACCGCCAAGCAGGTGATAATCCAGCGCGTGCGCGAGGCGGAGCGGGAGCAGGTCTACAACGAGTACAAGGACCGCAAGGGCGAGCTCATCACCGGGATAGTGCGGCGCTTCGAACGCGGCAACATCATCGTGGACCTGGGCCGAGCAGAGGCGATCTTGCCCATCTCAGAGCAGGTTCCAAGGGAGTCCTACCGGGCGGGCGACCGCATAGTGGCCTATGTGAACGACATAGAGCGCGCAGCGAGGGGGCCGCAGATCGTGCTCTCTCGCACCAGCAAGCGACTCCTGGAGAAGCTCTTCGAGATGGAGGTGCCCGAGATCTACGAGAAGATCGTCCGCATCGAGTCCTCCGCCCGGGAGCCCGGATCCCGCTCCAAGATAGCCGTGAGCTCCTCTGATCGGGACGTGGACCCGGTGGGGGCCTGCGTGGGCATGAAGGGCTCGCGCGTGCAGGCGGTGGTCCAGGAGCTCCGCGGCGAGAAGATCGACATCGTGCCCTACGACGAGGATCCGGCCCGATTCGTGTGCAACGCCATCGCGCCCGCGGAGGTGTCCCGGGTGCTCATAGACGCCGAGACCCACACCATGGAGCTCATCGTCCCGGACGACAAGCTCTCGCTGGCCATCGGCAAGAAGGGACAGAACGTGCGGCTCGCCTCCCAGCTTTCGGGCTGGAGGATCGACATCCACTCCGAGACGAAGGTCCGGGAGCTGGAGGATCAGGTCCGCAAGGAGATCGCCTCCATCGACGAGGTGGACGATGAGCTGGCCGAGACCATGTTCAAGCTCGGCTGGCGCAGCGCCGAGGAGGTGGCCAACTCCAACGTGGAGGAGCTCGCATCCATCCCTGGCCTGGGTGGCCTGGAGGCAGCCCGACGCATCCAGATGAACGCCCTGCTGGCCGTGGAGCGGGAGAAGCTTCGGGCAGAGATCGGCGCCCCCACCGAGGAGGCCCGTCTCCTGCAGCTTCGCGGCGTGAATGAAGACATCGTCTCCCAGCTCACCCAGGGTGGCTACAGCTCCGTTGAGGATCTGCTGGCCGAGAAGGACCCCATGGCCATGGCCGACGCCACCGGGCTCACACCCGAGCGGATCGCCGAGCTGCAAGCCGCCGCCCGAGAGCTGCTCGAGGTGGACGGACAGCGGCCAGTGGAGGGTGAGCAGCTCGCTGATGTCGAGCCCCATGGGGAGGAGTTCGCCGAGTTCGCTCCGGACGGGGAGGAGTTCGCCGAGTACCGTCCCGAAGGCGCCAAGGAGTAGACGTATTCCCATGTGCGCTGTACCCATTCGCATGTGCGTGAGCTGCCGGCGTAGAGCGCCGCAGCCCGAGCTGATCCGCCTGGCCCGGGCCGATGACGGCCGGGTGGTGGTGAACCAGCTCCGGAGGCGGGGTCGCGGCGCCTACGTGTGCCCCAGGGCCAGGTGCCTCCGGCTGGCCATCAAGAAGGGCGCCATCGCCCGCGGGCTGCGCACCCATTCCGATATTCCTGCTGCAGAGCAGATTGCACTCTCAGCCGTGACCGTGGTCGAGTCGCGGCTAAAACGGATCGCCAGGTGCCCCACGGCGTCGGCGCAGCGGGCGAGCCTGTCCGCCCTGCGCGAGATGCTGCGGGCCGAGGCGACAGGCAGTTCGGGATCGCTGTGAGACCGAAAGGAGAAATGGCGAAAGCTCATGGCTAGGGTCAGAGTCTATGAAGTCGCCAGAGAGTTGGGCGTCGAGAACAAGGAGCTCGTGTCGAAGATCCGCGCCTTGGGCGTGGTCGTCTCGAACCACATGAGCACCCTCGACGCCGACGAGGTCATGCTAATCAAGCGGGCGCTGGAGAAGGAGCGCAAGGAGAGCATCGAGGAGCGCCGTGTCAAGTCCACGGTGATCCGCCGGCGCTCCAGGTCTCGCAGGAGACCGGAGCCTCCGCCAGAGGTGGCAGCCCCCGCGCCGCAGGAGGCGATCTCCGAGCCCACCAGCGAGGAGCCCGAGCCCGCTGCGGAGCCAGAGGTATCCGACGAGCCGGAGGTGGCGGCTCCCATGGCGTCGGATCCGGCCCCCACGGAGCCGGATCCGGCCCCGTCGGAGTCGGGCGCGCCAGAGGGCGACCAGGAGGAGCTGCAGCCCGTGCAACCCTCTCTGTCCGCCGCCGCGGAGGCCGAGCCAGAGAGCCCACCGGAGCCCGCCCCCGCCGGGGTGGCGGCACCGGCCCAAGGGCAGCAGGTCGCAGAGCCCCCAGCACCGCCGGTGGAGTCGCCCGCAAAGCCGGCCGAGCCGGAGGCAGAGGCAGAGGCAGAGGCAGAGGCAGAGCCCAAGCCCACCTTGGAGCCGGAGAGGATCACCCTCCCCCCGGTCACCACCGAGGCCCAGGCTCCGGCGGCACAGGCCGCGGAGCCCCCTCGGGCCGACACCGACGAGGGGTCCCAGGCCCCTGCCGCCGACGAGGGCGAGAAGCTCGGCCCCACCGGCCGGTTCATCGACCTCAAGAAGGCCAGCGTACCGCGGGTGGTGATAACCGACCTGGGCCAGCAGCCGGGCGCCCGCCGCACCCGGCGGGAGTACTTTCCCCGCCAGGACCGCCGAGGGCCGCCTGGCCGCTACGGCAACCAGGGATTCAGGGGCAAGGGCCGCAAGAAGCGCCCATCCAAGACAAGCCACCAAAAGCCCGAGATCACCATCCCGGCGGAGCACAAGCGCCGCATCCGCATGGACGAGGCCATCTCCACCATGGACCTGGCCAAGCAGATGGGGATCAAGGCCACCGAGGCCCTCAAGAAGCTCTGGGGTCTGGGCATGACCGGCATCACCATCAACACCACGCTGGACTACGAGACAGCGGGTGTCCTCGCGGCCGAGTTCGGCTTTGAGGTGGAGAACGTCGCCTTCCAGGAGGATGCCGTCTTCGAGACATCCTCAGACGACGACGGGGACCTTCAGCCCAGGCCGCCGGTGGTCACGATCATGGGCCACGTGGACCACGGCAAGACCTCGCTGCTGGACGCCATCCGCAAAAGCGACGTGGTCTCCACCGAGTCTGGCGGGATCACTCAGCACATCGGCGCCTACAAGGTCAAGACCTCCGAGGGGGAGGTGGTCTTCATCGACACCCCCGGCCACGAGGCCTTCTCTGCCATGCGCGCCCGGGGCGCCAACTGCACCGACATCGTCGTCCTCGTGGTTGCCGCCGACGACGGCGTCATGCCGCAGACCCGGGAGGCCATCCAGCACTCCCAGGCGGCCGAGGTCCCCATCATCGTGGCCGTCAACAAGATCGACAAGAGCGACGCCCAGCCGGATCGGGTGAGACAGGACCTCACATCCTTTAACCTGGTGCCCGAGGACTGGGGCGGCGACACCATCTTCTGCGACGTGTCGGCTGCTACAAAGGAGGGCATCGACTCCCTGCTGGAGATGCTCGTCATGCAGGCGGAGCTTTTGGAGCTCCGAGCCAATCCGAACAAGATGGCCAAGGGCGTGGTGCTGGAGGCCGAGCTGGACAAGTCCCGTGGTCCGGTGGCCACCGTGGTAGTCCAGGAGGGGACCCTGCGAACGGGGGACACGATCGTCGCTGGCGAGGTGGTGGCCCGTGTCCGCGCCATGCGGGACGACCGGGGCCGCACCGTCAAGGAGGCCCCACCCTCCACGCCGGTGCAGGTGCTGGGCCTGAGCGGGGTCCCCGAGGCTGGCGAGCTCTTCAACGGCGTCAAGGACGAGAAGGACGCCAAGCGGGTGGCCGCTCACCGGATGGATCAGAGACGTCGCAAGGAGCTGGCCACAGCCGGCCCGGCACCGGGCCTCTTCGAGCGCCTGGCCAGGGGAGAGCAGCGAGAGCTCAAGGTGGTCCTCAAGGCCGACCAGCAGGGCACATCCGAGGCCGTGCGCGACGCGCTGCTGAAGCTCTCCACCGAGAAGGTGGACCTTTCGGTAGTGCAGGCCAGCGTCGGCGCCATCACCGAGTCGGACATCAACCTGGCCAAGCCTGCGGGGGCCATGGTAGTGGGCTTCCACGTGCGCCCCACAAAGCAGGCGCGAGAGCTGGCCGACCGGGAGAGCGTGGAGATCAAGCTCTACAACGTCATCTACGAGATGCTCGACGACGTGAAGGACGCCATGCGCGGCCTCCTCCCAAAGGAGCAGCGCGAGAAGGTGGTGGGGCGAATCGAGGTGCGCGACACCTTCACGATCCCCAAGATCGGCACCATCGCCGGCTGCATGGTCTTGGAGGGCAAGGTACACCGCAACGCCCTGGTGCGGGTCTTCCGCGACAACGTGCAGAAGTACGAAGGCAAGGTGGGCTCCTTGCGCCGCTTCAAGGACGACGTGAAGGAGGTGGAGAAGGGGTACGAGTGCGGCCTGGGAATCCAAAACTTCAACGACCTGAAGGTGGACGACATCATCGAGGTCTACGAGATAGAGGAGACCGTGGCCGAGCTCTAGCTCGGTCTGCCCGGGCCTCTGTGCTCCTCCACTCACCCTCTCCCCCCATAGCCGATGTTTGTTGCAGTCGCGCGTCTCGAGTACCACGTCCCCCACGCTCGATCCTTGAAGGCCAAGCGCCACGTGGTGCGCAAGCTCATTGACAAGACGCGCGCCAGGTTCAAGGTAAGCGTCAACGAGGTGGACCACCAGGATCTGTGGCAACGCACCGCCATAGGAGTGGCAGTGGTGGGCAAAGATGGCGATCACGTGGAGCACATGCTATCTGAGATCATGCGGTTTTTGGACAACCAGCACCTGGCCACGCCCCTGGGCAGGCTCTCGGAGATCATCGCCTTTGGCGAGGACGACTCCGCCCGGCTGGGGGATCTGGCCGGCTGCGAGCCGGGCGGCGGCTTCGCCATGGGATCCGACTCCCTTCGCAGCCCCGACAGAGATCCCCCTCGGCACGCAGAAGATGGCGGTGAGGACCATGGCTGAATCCAGGCGAGCCGCCCGAGTGGGCGCCACGGTTCAGTCCGCCCTGGCGGAGGTGCTCCGGGAGGGCCTGCGTGACCCCCGCCTCCGGGCGGCAGGGTTGATCACCATCACCGGCGTGACGGTGACCGCCGACCTCTCCCTGGCCAACGTCTACGTGATGGCCCCTGAGCAGTCCCCAGACGTGCTCGACGACATGATGCGCGGCTTCTCCAGCGCCGCCCCCTTCCTCCGCACGGCGGTGGCCCGGCGGGTGACGCTCAAGCGAACCCCTGCCCTGCGCTTTCACATCGATCCCGCCGTTCAGAGGGGCAGGAGGGTGGACGCCATCCTCGCAGACATGGAGCCGAGCTAGCCATGGCCGCGCCCCCACGGCAGATCGTCCAGACCCTCATGGCTGCCCACAGGGTGCTCGTCACCTGCCACCGAAACCCGGATGGGGACGCGCTGGGCTCCATGCTCGCCCTGGGCAGGATCCTGGGCAAGCTCGGGATTGAAGCGACCCTGTACAGCCAGGACAGCGTCCCGAAGCAGTTCGTCACCCTGCCCCTGGCCGACACCATTGTGCGAAAGGTCGACCCCGGGATGCGCTTTGACGCCACGGTCGCCGTGGACACGGGAGACCAGGCCCTGCTGGGAGACCAGATGCCCTCCAGGGAGGCGGCGGGCACCCTCATCGTCCTGGACCACCACAGCTCCTCCAAGCCCTTCGGCGACCTGCGTTGGCACGACCCGGGGGCGGCGGCCACCGGAATCCTCGTGGCAGAGCTCTCCTCTGCCCTCGAGGTGACCCTGGACGCCACCATGGGCGAGCTGCTGTGGTGTGCTCTGTACACGGACACCGGCGGCTTCCGTTACTCCAGCACCGACGCTCGCGCCCTGCGGCTCGCGGCAAGGCTTGCGGAGACGGGCATCCGCCCCTGGGATCTGGCGGTGAAGCTGTACGAGAACAACCCCGTGGAGCGGGTCCGCCTGCTGGGACAGGTGCTGGCCTCCCTGGAGCTCTCTGCCTCGGGTCACATCGCCTCTCTCTCGGTCACCGAGGGGATGCTCAGCGCCTGCAACGCAGATGAGTCCATGCTCGATGGGTTCATCAACTACGCTCGCGCCATCGAGGGGGTGGAGGTGGCCGTCCAGGTGCTGCAGCGAGGCCCCTCCTGCCGCATCAGTATGCGCTCCAAGGGGCGCGTGAACGTGGGGCGCCTGGCCCAGCGCCTGGGAGGCGGCGGCCACCCCAACGCAGCGGGATGCCAAATGGACGGCTCCCCTAAGGACGTGCAGCGGCGCCTGCTGGAACTGCTGGAGGCCGCCCTGGAGGACTCGGTCGGGAGCGCACCTGTGGATGGCCCGGTCCAGGACACGACCTGGGACCCATCCCCAAGGACCTGAGCGAGACGACCCTCACCCGGCCCAACCCACAGGGCGTCTTGACTTGTGGGGAGCACATGCCAACATCGAGCTACCTTCGCAGACGAGGTTGTGCCATGAGGCAAAGGAGCATCGGGATCTCAGGGATCATGCTGAGCGGACTTTTTCTACTGGCCGGCTGTCCAAGGGGTGCAGGCCCGCGCAACGCGACCGCCAGCCCTACTGCCTGCGACGAGGGAGACCTCGCCGCCTGCTACGAGCTGGGTCGGCGCTATGCGGCCAGGTCCACAGATGCCCAGGCCCTGGACCGGGCGCGGGGCTACTTCAAGACCGCCTGCCACGGCGCCATGGCTAGGGCATGCGTTGAGCTCCGAAAGATCGAGCAGGCCAGGTGCAGCGGGGGCGTCCCCGAGGGATGCTACAACCTGGGCGAGATGTACCGGCTTGGCAACAGCGCCTTTAAGCGAAGCCCGGCCCGGGCCCGATCCTACCACAAGGCCGCGTGCAGCGAGGGGGTGGCCGACGCCTGCTTCAAGCTCGGCGTGATGTGGCAAGATGGCAAGGGTGGGGCGGCCGACAGAGACCGGGCCGGCTACTACCTCCAGGAGGCCTGCAGGGCCAAGCACGCCGCGGCCTGCCGGATGCTGGGAGCGTCTCCGGGATCCCCGTCGCCCCCGACGCGGCCCCGCGGGCAGACCCCTTGAGCCGCCGCCGGTTCAGGCGCTCCGGCGCTGGCCCCACCGGGCTGCTCCTGGTGGACAAGCCCTCGGGCATCACCTCCCACGACGTCGTGATTCGGGTCAGGCGCATGGCCCGGCAGCCTCGGGTTGGTCACGCCGGCACCCTCGACCCCCTCGCCACCGGGCTGCTGCCCATGCTGCTGGGAGAGGCCACCAAGCTCAGCCCCTTTGCCACCGCCCACGACAAGACCTACGAGGTCACCTGCCGCCTGGGCCAGCGCACCGACACGCTGGACGCCGACGGGGAGATCCTGCAGGAGTCGCCCCTGGCGCCTGACTTGGGCCAGGACACGGTGGAGCGAGCCATGGCCTCCCTCCGCGGTGAGATCTCCCAGGTGGTGCCCCGCTTCTCCGCGGTACGGGTGAGCGGGCGCCGGCTCCACGAGCTGGCCCGCCAGGGGCAAGATGTGACTCCACCCAGGCGGAGGGTGACGATCCATCGTCTGGAGCTGCTGGAGCTGGACCTGCCGCGCCTGCGCCTGGTCGTGGACTGCTCCAAGGGCACCTATGTCCGCCAGCTCGTGGCAGACCTGGGGGACATGCTCGGTCCTGGGGCGCATGTGACCCAGCTCCGCCGCACCCGGGTGGGGGATCTCTCGGTGGCCCACGCCCTGCCGCTACATGAGCTGACTGCGGAGTCGGTGGGAGAGCGTCTTGTCTCGCCGCGGAGCTGGGCAGCCTCCACCATGAGCTGCCTGGAGTGCACCCCGGACCAGGCCATGCGGACTCGCCAGGGCCAGAGGCTCACCTGGGAGGAGCTCCATGTGCGCCCACGCCGACCGGGCCCCTTTGCGCTTGTGGCCGGAGACGAGCTGCTTGCAGTGGCTGAGCCCACCCCCCAGGCGGAGAGCGACTACAGGTTGCTGCGGGTCTTTGGGGCCCGCGACAAGAGAGGCGACTCTTCGCCCGAGAAAACCCCGTAAACCCGTGAGGCGGAGGCAGCCATGAGCTCAAAGGACCACCTGCTGGCCATCGACAACGGCACCCAGTCCGTGCGAGCGCTGCTTTTCGACCTGCGGGGCAACATGGTCGCCAAGAGCCAGGTGCAGATAGAGCCCTACTACTCGGACCACCCTGGCTGGGCGGAGCAGGATCCGGACTACTACTGGGCTTCCTTGTGCGAGGCGTGTCAGAAGCTCTGGGTAAAAAGCCCGGTTCCCTCCGACTCGGTGGTCGGCGTGGCGCTCACAACTCAGCGCGCCACCGTGGTGAACGTGGACGCCCAAGGGCGCCCCCTGCGACCCGCCATCGTCTGGCTGGACCAGCGCCGCACCGACGGCCTGGGGGACATTCGGGGCCTGTGGGGCCTGCTGCTGCGGGTCGCCGGCATGGGCGCGTCCGTCCGACAGCTCATGGCCGACTGCGAGGCCAACTGGATCCGCAAGCACCAGCCGGACGTCTGGAAGGCCACCCACAAGTTCCTCCTGCTCTCTGGGTTTCTCACCCATCGCCTGGTGGGAAGGTTCGTGGACTCGGTTAGCTGCCAGGTGGGCTATGTGCCCTTCGACTACAAGAGGCTGCGCTGGGCCCGCCCCTCGGACTGGAAGTGGCAGGCGATCCCGGTCGAGCCTTCCATGCTCCCGGATATCTTTCCCCCGGGCCAGCGCCTTGGGGAGATCACCGCAGAGGCCTCCAGGCAGACGGGGATCCCCGCGGGCCTGCCCCTGGTGGCTGCGGCGGCCGACAAGGCGTGCGAGGTCCTGGGAGCGGGCTGCATCCAGCCTCAGGTGGCCTGCCTCAGCTACGGCACCACCGCCACCATCAACACCACCCTTCGTCGCTACGCCGAGGCCATCCCCCTCATCCCCCCCTTCCCCTCTGCGGTCACTGGAGCCTACAGCCTGGAGGTTCAGGTCTACCGGGGCTACTGGATGGTCTCCTGGTTCAAGCAGCAGTTCGGACACAGGGAGCAGAGGATCGCCCAGGAGCGCGGCGTGGCTCCGGAGGAGCTCTTCGACGAGCTGGTGAACGCCGTGCCGCCCGGCTCCCTCGGGCTCACCCTCCAGCCCTACTGGTCTCCGGGAATCAAGGTGCCCGGGCCGGAGGCCAAGGGCGCCATCATCGGGTTCGGGGACGTCCACACCCGTGCGCACGTGTACCGGGCCATGCTCGAAGGGCTCGCCTACGCCTTGAGAGAGGGAAAGGAGCGCACCGAGAGGCGCGCCAGGGTGCGCACCCAAGGGCTCCGGGTGGCTGGCGGGGGGTCCCAGTCCGAGGCGGCGATGCAGCTTACGGCCGACATCTTCGGCCTCCCCACCTCCCGCCCCCACGTGTACGAGGCCAGCGGCCTGGGAGCGGCCATCAACCTGGCTGTGGGGCTTGGGCTGCACTCCGACTTCCATGTGGCGGTGCGGGAGATGACCAGGGTGCGGGACACCTTCGAGCCCGACCGAGAGTCCAGCCAGATCTACGACGAGCTATACAGGCGGGTCTACCTCAAGATGTACCGGCGACTGAGGCCACTTTACGAGGAGATCCAGAGCATCACTGGCTATCCGCGGGCGCCCCAGTAGCGGCGGCCCTTCGCCCGGGGCCGGCCTCGCGACCTTGTGTCACGGCGCCACTCCCAGCTCACCGGGGCCGGGGCAGGCCAGGCCTCTGACCCTCCAGGATCCGCAGCACTGCCTCGGGATCCACCCGTCGCCGGTACCAGATCACCCGATCACCCCCCACCACCTCCTCGGGGCTCACCACGCGGCTCACCTGCTCGCTCTCTGGGCCGCAGCGGCGGTCCCTGTCCACCGCAAGGATGAGATCTCCTCGACGGGCGAGCCTCAGCCGATCCATCTTCTTTCGCAGGTAGTCCTGGGTCCAGTACCCCACAATCTCCAGGAGCCACCTCCGCCACCTCTGGCGCCGGTGCCAAAGCGCGAAGTCGGGAAACAGCAGCCACCGGTCCGCCACCAGGGGCTCTGGCTCCCTAATGATGTCCCAGTCAGGGGCCAGCTTTGCGAAGTCGCGAAAAAAGCGCGCCTCCACCTGGCTCGCGAAGCGCCGGGGCTCCGCCGCAGGAAAGACCGGATCCGTGGACCGGAGCACGAAGCGGCGGAGCCGGTCCCCAACCTCGCAGTCGGCCCGGAGCAAGAAGCTGTCGCACCGGGTGAGCAGCGGCAGGAGCGCGGCCAGGGTGCGGCCATACACCAGGGACCTGCAAAAGAGGCTCAGGGGCCCGGAGATCTCCAGGGTCAGCCCGGCGCCCTCTCGGGCCGGGCGCGCCACTGCCATGAGCCCGCCCCACCTGGCCTGAGCCACCAGCGCCCGGGCGTTGCCCACGAGCTCAACGAGCACCCGACGGGAGCGTCGCAGCACCGACTGCGCCGTGGCCTGGTTCACCCGGAGGGCGAGCTCCCATGGGCTCAGGCCTGCGGGCATCGGGGCCAGGCGCCGCTGGGGAGGAAGATCGGCGAACAGGGAGTCCATCACCACCCTCGGCCGAAGCCCCAGCCTCCTCGCAACCCTCTCGACGACCCGCTCCCTGTCAGGGTCCTCTGCGGCCGCCAGAAACAGCTCCTCCCGAAGGCGCCGCGGTCCGATCCCGACGCCGGGCTCAGTGGGCCAGATCCTGTCCAGCACCAGACGAGCCCGCCGGAGGCTGCGGGGATCGCAGGCCACCGACAGGGGCGCCTGGAGGTGCTCCTCCAGCTCCCTCCTTTGGTGGCCCACGTGCCGCTCGTAGGCGTCCAGGAGGGCCCTGAGCCAGACCGTGTCCGCCTCGCCCAGGTAGCTCGGGGCGATCTCCCCCGACACCTCCACGTAGTCGAGCATCTGCCAGGGGATCACCTCTCACCAGCCTTCCCCCGGAGGCTCACCGCCGGGAGGCTCTCCCCGAGGCTCATCTCCCGCTGGCGAAAGCGCCTGCTCTCTGGTGTGGCCCGGGTGGTCAGCTCCACCAGGACGGCCATCTTTCCCCTGGCCGGACGCAGGATTCTGCCCAGGCGCTGCAGGTACTCCCGCAGTGACCCACCGCCGCCCACGATGATCCCCACCTCGGCATCTGGCACATCCAGGCCCTCGTTCAGCACCCTGGAGGAGACCAGCCTCCGCAGCCTCCCGGCGCGAAAATGCTCCAGGCATCGTGCCCGCTCAGCGCGCCCGATGTCGCATGTGATCGGCATCACCAGGTGCTCGCTGGCGACCTTGTAGGCTGTCTCGTTGTCCGGCGTGAAGATGAGCACCTTCCGCTGGCTGTGCTCTGAAAGGAGCCAGCGCAGCGCCTCCGCCTTTGCCCTGTGGTAGCCCAGCCTGCGACGGCTCGCGCGCCATGCGGCCAGGGCCCTGCGCCCGTCATCCGAGCGGCTGGCCTCCCGCACGAACTCCACCCAGGAGGCCTCTGGGCTGCGCCGGCGAAAGGGCAGGTAGAAGGAGCGGAAGGCGCCGTAGTCCAGGTCGTAGCCTCGCCGCTCCTCGGGGACGAAGTCCACCACGAGGGAGATGCGCTGAAAGTCGGCCAGGTGCTTGCCCCGCAGCTCCTCGATCTTCGTGGAGAAGACCTGCGCGCCCAGCAGCTCATGGAGCCTCTCGGCGCGAGGCCCGGGCCCGGGGGGGGTGGCGGTAAGGCCCAGGCGGGCCCGGGCGGCGCACA
Source organism: Myxococcota bacterium (assembly GCA_024276595.1). GTDB lineage: Bacteria > Myxococcota_A > Polyangia > HGW-17 > JAJRWW01 > JAJRWW01. The sequence continues at coordinate 3,099 of JAJRWW010000544.1, read as the reverse complement.
TCTGGAGGATGCTGTCCTGGGCGGACTGGCCGAAATGATGGGCCTCATCCACCACCAGCAAGCTGAAGCGGTCTCCCCATGTGGCCATGTGCCGGTAGGCGCTCTCGAAGGTGGTGACGGTCACCGGGTACAGGCGCCGCTTTCCATCTCCCCAAAGGCCCACCGGCCCTGGATAGAGCCGGCTGATGGCCTCCCACCACTGGTGCATGAGCACCCTGGTGGGGACCACGCACAGGGTCGGAGCCGCCTGCTCGGCCATTGCGCCCAGGGCCACCCAGGTCTTTCCGCTCCCGGTGGGCAGGGCCACGATGCCCCTCCTCCCGGCGAGCCTCCACGCACAGAGGGCAGCCCCCTGGTAGGAGCGCAGACTCACAAGTGGCCAGGGGTACACCCGCCAGCGGGATGCCTCCCCAACGCGGCCCTCCACCGCCAGCCCCTCCTGGGCGCAGCGGCGCAGCAGCTCCCCGCGACGCCAGGCTGGCGCCCGCCAGCGGGTCACGCGGGGATCCCACATGACCCCTGGCCAGCCCTCGGGCGACTCTCCAGCCGCTGTGGGTGTCAGCAGCACTGTCCCGCGGTCGAAGGTCATCCTCATGAGCCTCTGATCCTCAGGGGACCACGCCCCTGCCAGAGGTTATCTGCCCCTTCGAGCCCCTGTTGCTCTCCAGCCGCCCGAGCGCATCCAGCCTGGGGATCCGTGGATGGCTGCGCCGGTTGGCGCCCCTTCCCAGCCCCTCGAATCCGATCTATCTTGCGATCCGCTGGCGTTTTTCGACTCTTGGCCGAGGATGATACCTATGAAGCTTACGGATGTTCTCTCGATTCCGGGTGCGGGCTCTGTCCTCGAGATTCGGCAATGCGCCATCGAGGTCCTCTCCGGCCCGGACCAGGGCAAGCGGGTGCCCTTTGATGGCTCACGCCTGGTCATCGGGACGAACGCCAGGTGCCACCTGCCTCTGAGCGACCCCGCGGTCTCGCGGCTCCACGCCGAGGTGCGCGTCGAGGGCGGCTCGGCGACGATCCGGGATCTGCAGAGCAGCAACGGCACCTTCATAAACGCCGTGCGGATCCAGGCGGCCGAGCTGGAGCCCGGGCAGCACATTGGTCTGGGGCAGTCCGTCCTGTCATTCGAGGTGGGCAGCTCCTCTCGCACGGTGGAGCTCTGGCCCAGGGAGACCTATGGAGACCTGGTGGGCCCAAGCATTGCAATGCGCGCAATCTTCGCCATGCTCGACCGCGTGGCCCGCACCGAGGCCACGGTGCTCGTCCTGGGCGAGACAGGCACTGGCAAGGACCTTGTTGCGTCTGCCCTGCACGAGAGCAGCTCGCGCTCTGGCGGCCCATTTGTCGTGGTGGACTGCGGAGCGATCCCCCCTAACCTCATGGAGGGCGAGCTGTTTGGGGCTGTTCGAGGCGCCTTCACGGGCGCGGACCGGGATCGCCCGGGCGCCCTGGAGCAGGCCCACGGTGGCACCCTGTTTTTGGACGAGGTCGGGGAGCTTCCCCTCGGGCTCCAGCCCAAGCTGCTCCGATTCCTGGAGAGCCGCAGGGTCAAGCGGCTCGGCGCCACCCGGTATCAGGACGTGGACGTGCGGGTCATCGCCGCCACCAACCGCCCACTGCACCTCACCGTGGATGAGGGTGCCTTCCGAGAGGATCTGTACTACCGACTCAACGTGGTGACCGTCGATCTTCCGCCTCTGCGGGAGCGCTCCGAGGACATCGGGCCACTCGCCAAGCGCTTCGCCCGACGCCTGCTTCGCCGGCTCCCCGATGACTCAGTGGATGACGTGCTCCCGCCAGGTGTCCTGAGCGGCCTGAGGCGCTACCATTGGCCGGGAAACGTGCGGGAGCTGTACAACCACGTCCAGCGGGTGGTCGCGCTTTCGGACCCGCACCTCACACCGGGGCCAGGTCGAGCGGGTGCTGCATCCACACCAGCGGGGCAGGGCCCAAGCCCGGTTTCCCAGCGCCTGCCGGTGTCCCTCGACCAGCCCTACCGCCTCGCCAAGGAGGAGCTGCTGCTTCGATTCGAGCTGGACTACCTGACCCGCCTGCTCGACCGCGCCTCGGGAAACATCTCTGCAGCGGCGCGCACCGGCCAGATGGACCGGGCCCACCTGTACAAGCTGCTGCGGCGCCACGGGCTGGTGTAGCCGGCCTCCAGCGGCCAGCGTAGGTGCGGCGGCGCCTGTCCGAGCGAATAACATGGAATCAACTACCGCGACATCGCGCAGTTTTTCATGAAGCTGGGCCTGGATCCCGAGGCGCGCTGGTACCACCGCCAGGCCGTACGCGTGGCCGATGCCCACCGTCGACCTGCGGCCGCAGCCCATTAGCCCGACCAAGCTCGCCCTCTCCTCCACGGGGCACCGGGCCCAGATATCCCCATTACAGCTATTTGTGTTATGGTTTTGGTTCTACTTCCCACAGGAGGAGACGCTGACCATGAAGCTGATTCTCGCCTGCGTTCACCTGTACCTGCTCAGCATCTTGCTGGTCGCCTGCGGAAGCGCCGGCTCCGGCAATGACAACGGCAACGACCAAAACAACAACAACGCAGCAGAGATCCTCTGCGGAGACGGCGTGGTGGAGGGGCTGGAGGAGTGCGACGACGGTGATGAAAACAGCGACACCCTCGCCAACGCCTGTCGCACGGATTGCACGTTGCCATCCTGCGGCGACGGTGTGCTCGACAGAGGCGAGGCCTGCGACGACGGTGCCCAAAACAGCGACACGGTGCCCGACGTCTGTCGCCTCGACTGTGAGCTGCCCTCCTGTGGCGACGGCGTGGTGGACCCGGGGATCGATGAGAGCTGCGACTGCGGGGCCGACGAGAGCTCCCGCCCCGACAGGTGTCTCGCTCCAAACGGAGACGCATCCTCCACCTGCTCCACGGCCTGTATCTCGCGCTACTGTGGCAACGGCGTGTTGGACATGGGCGAGGTGTGCGACGACGGGAACAACGTGTCGGGCGACGGCTGCGCCGCGCACTGCCTCTCCACGGAGGTGTGCGGAAACGGCTTCATCGATGTCGCGGTCGGGGAGCAGTGCGACGACGGGAACCTGGAGCCCGGCGACTCCTGCGGACCAAGCTGC
>JAJRWW010000050.1 GCA_024276595.1 Myxococcota bacterium | reverse complement strand
CCTGGTGGCCTACGCCGTGGGGGACAAGGAGGTGGCCGCCTCGGGCAACTCCGCGTCAATGCACATCATCCAGCTCACCAGCGCAGCGGTCGTGAAGCGACGCACTGGCGAAGAGAACCCCCTCACCGGCGGAGTCCTGCGCCGACGTGCGAGCCGGCGCGTGGCTGCCCGCATCGACCACCCCCTGGAGAACCCGGACGGTCCATCGCCGCGCAGGCTGGCCCCGGAAACCACCAAGCCCAAGACCACCCCCAAGAAAGGACCTGCGACCTTTGGTGGCAAGTCCTACCTCTTCGCCTCCATCAGCCTCGGCACCGGGGTGGGGCTCATCTCTGGATACACAGAGGTCACCGACGAGAAGGTCCCCAACTCCATGGCCCTCGGCGCCATCTACACCCAGCTCGAGCTGGGGTACCTGATCACGCAGCAGTTCTCCCTTAACTTCTACTTCCGCCTGGGATTTCTGCCCATCTCCAAGGAGGTCAAGGATCCAGAGGCGGACGGCTACACCAGGCCCACGTGCTCGGGAGCCGACTGTGACGCCAGGGCGGCGCGCAACGCCCGGGACTACATCGGCCTGATTCGGGTGCGCTGGCAGTCCAGGCGGTTGCTGCGAGCAGACCTGCCCATCAACCTGCGCTGGTACCTGGGCGGCGGGGTCGGCTACGGGGCCATCCGCCACCTGGTGAAGGCCAGGCTGGGGGATCCGGCCACACCCGGCTCCACCAAGGACGTCCTGGACACCGACAGGTCCATGGGGATCGTTCCAAACGTTTTCGCGGGGATCTCCCTGTGCGTGGTCCGCTCATGCGCTGTAAACGTGCACTTCGAGGTCAACTACCTGGCCGCCATCTGGGACGAGACCGACAAGAACACCCTCCTGCACTTGGACTTCTCCCTGGGCGCCAACTTCATGTTTTGATGTGAGCCACCGCAGAGGCGTGAGCTCACGCCCGCGCAAGGCTCTCCCGAGCGGCGGCGCGAGCTCTGGCCAGGCGCTCGTCCAGCTCCCCCGCCTCAGGGCATGACCCCTTTGAGAAATCCGGTCTGCCTCCGCCCTTGCCCACTGCCCTGATCAGCTCCACGGCGTTGACCCTACCCGCGTCCGCGAGGGCCCTCGTGGCAAAGGCCACCAGGGGCGGCCGCTCCCCAGAGGCTGCCAGCACCCCCACCACCGCCTCGTCGCCCCCTCGGAGAGCATCGGCCAGCTCTGCCAGGCGCTTCGCATCGCAGGAAGGAACAGATGCGAACACCAGCAGCACGTCGCCCACCAGCTCCCCCTCTGCGAGAAGCTGCCTGCGCAGCGCGGCCATGTCCACCTTGGGCTGCCCCTGCCCTTTGCGGAGCCGCTTGTTCTCGGCCAAGAGCTTCTCCACCCGCACCCCTAGCTGCTCCACCGCAACACCGAGTGTGCGCGACATGACACGGGTCTGCTGCCGCAGGGCCTGCACCCGCGCCCAGGCGCGAGCCCTCGTCTCGGCCACCACCCGGCGCACACCGGCGCTGGAAGCCCGCTCCGAGGTGACCAGAAACAGCCCTATCTCTCCGGTGGCGCGGCAATGGGTGCCCCCGCACAGCTCCGAGGAGAGCTCGCCCACCGACACGACCCTCACCCTGTCCCCGTACTTCTCCCCGAACAGCGCTGTGACCCCCGCGCCCAGGGCCTCCTCGTAGCCCATCTCGGAGATCCGGACAGGCAGGTTCAGTGACACCACCTCGTTAACCAGGCGCTCCACCTCGACGAGCTGCTCCTGGGTGACCGGCTCATCCAGGGTGAAGTCGAAGCGCAGGTAGTCGGGGTGCACCAGGGAGCCCTTCTGGTTGGCCTCCGGCGAGACCACCTCCTTGAGCGCCCAGTGCAGCAGGTGAGTGGCGGTGTGGTTGGCCATGGTGTCACGCCTGGTCCGCTCGTCCACCCGGGCATGAGCTCGCTCTGGCAGCCGCGCCAGGTCGGCCTCCTCCAGATCCCCCCGGTGAACCACCAGCTCCCCAACCCGCTGGGTGTCGTTTACCACGAACCGGAAGCCATCCCCCTCGACCACTCCCCTGTCCCCCACCTGGCCACCGGACTCGGCGTAGAAGGGGGTCCTGTCCAGCACCAGGTACTCGTTGTCCACCAGCTTCAGCAGCCGCCCCTCGGCCTGGGTGGCCAGGCCATGGGCGGCATCTCCCTCCCAGTAGCCGAGGAACTCGGTGGGGGGCAACCCCTCCAGCTCGCTCGGGTTGAGCGCCGCCGGGCCGCCGGTCACCCTGGAGCGCTCCTCGTGCACTCTCCGAGCCCGCTCCCAGCCCTCCTCGTCAAAGCCCATGGAGCGCTCACGGGCCATGAGCTCGGTGAGGTCCCTCGGAAAGCCATAGGTCTCATAGAGCTTGAACGCCACCGCTCCATCCAGAGTGCCCCCCTCCTCCACCTTTGCGGCGACCTCCTCGAAGAGGCCCACCCCTCGCTCCAGGGTCCGCAGGAAGGCCCGCTCCTCGTGCTCGATGACCCTCTGGATGTGGTCCGCGCGCTGGGCTACCTCGGGAAAGACGTCCCGGTAGATCCTGGCCACGGTGGGCACCAGGCCGTTGATGAAGGGAGCGCGCTGATCCAGCACCTGGTAGCCGTAACGGACCGCCCGCCGCAGCAGGCGCCTGAGCACGTACCCCCGATCCTTGTTGCTGGGAACCACGTTGTCGGCGATGGCCACCACCAGCGTGCGCAGGTGATCCGCGATGACCCGCAGGGCCACGTCCGTGCGCTCACCGGAGCCGTAGCCCACCCCAGTCCGCTCAGCAAGCGCCGAGAAGATGGGAGCGAAAAGATCCGTATCGTAGTTGGATGTCTTCCCCTGGCACACCGAGACGAGCCGCTCGAAGCCCATCCCAGTGTCAACGTGCTTGCTGGGCAGCTCCTTGAGGGATCCATCCTCCAGGTGGTTGAACTGAATGAACACCAGGTTCCAGATCTATATGAAGCGACCGCAGTCCCCGTTCACGCCACACCGATGCCCCTCTTGCCCCTGGCGATCACAGGCCCCGGGGCCCAGGTCCAGGTGCACCTCAGAGCAGGGACCGCATGGGCCCGTGGCGCCCATCTCCCAGAAGTTCTCCTTGGAGCCGAAGCGCAGCACCCGCTCCGGCGGGAGGGGGGTCTGCTCCAGCCACAGCTCCTCCGCCTCCAGGTCCGGGCCCAGGCCGAGGCCCTCGTCTCCGGCGTGCACGGTCGCCCAGAGCTTGTCAGGCTCCAGGCCCATCTCGTCGACCAGAAACTCCCATGCCCACCGGATCGCCTCTGCCTTGAAGTAGTCCCCGAAGGACCAGTTACCGAGCATCTCGAAGAACGTGTGGTGGTACGTGTCCACCCCCACCTCCTCCAGGTCGTTGTGCTTGCCCGACACCCGGATACACTTTTGGGTGTTCGCGCAGCGGGAGTAGTCCCTGCTGCCAGTGCCCAAGAAGACGTCCTTGAACTGGTTCATGCCGGCGTTGGTGAACATGAGCGTCGCATCGCCGTGGGGCACGACCGGGGCCGAGGGCACCACGCGATGCTCCCGTGCGGCAAAAAAGTCCAGGAAACGCCGGCGGATATGGTCTGCTGTGAGCATTGGGCAATCACCTCCGCGTGAACATGCGGTCGCGGGGGGCCAATATATCCCTCACCAGACCCGAGCGCCAGTCCGCGGGCAGGGCAGTTTTTTGTGACTCAGACCAGGTTTGATGATGCACTTTTCGGGCGAGAGCGTTATGTTCCACGCGACGAATCGGTCCAGTGACCAGAACCCGTCTCCGAGGTTTTCCACATGATCCCCTACTTCAATCCCGGCCCATGGACCTTGGGCCCTTTTTCGATCCACGCCTTCGGCATCCTGGTGGGCCTGGCGATCATCTTCGGCGTGACCATGGTCCAGAGGGATGCCGACCGCCGCGGGCTGAACCCCCAGATCATCTCGGAAGCTCAGATCTGGGCCCTGGTGGTGGGCTTTGTTTTGGCCCACTGGGTCTCGGTGATCTTCTACTTCCCCGAGCGCATCAAGGAGGACCCGCTGGAGCTCATCTACATCTGGAAGGGCATCTCCTCCTTCGGGGGCTTTCTGGGCGGCGTGGGAGGTCTGATCTTCTTCCTGAAGCTCAAGAAGGTCGACATCTGGCCCTACCTGGACTCCTTTGGCTGGGGGTTTGCCTGGGCCTGGATCCTGGGCCGCATGGGCTGCACCACTGCCCATGACCACCCCGGCAAGGTCACCGACTTCGCCTTCTCGGTCCAGTACCCGGCCTTCCCCGGGGCCATTCCAGGGGTTGGTCAGCCCACGGCAGACGTGTCCCAGAGCGCATTGTTGAACAAGTACCTTCCCCTGGTGCAGCGCTACGACCTGGGCCTCTACGAGCTTATCTTCGCCGTGTGCCTGGTCACCATCCTCTTCATCTTCAACCGCAAGTCGAAGCGCTTTCCCGGCTTCAACGTCACCCTGCTGGCCCTCATCTACGCACCCGTACGCTTCTTTTTCGATTTCCTTCGCATCGTCGACAACAAGATCTTCCTGGGGCTGACACCGGGGCAGCTCTTTGCCATCGCCCTCTTCGGCCTGGGCCTGTGGATGCTGGTGACCCGCACCCGAGCTGCAAGGGCGCGCAAGGCCTCCACCCAGGACCGGCCCGATGACGGCGACGAGGCCGAAAAGAAGACGGCTGCCAAGAAGCGGACCAAGCCCGGCTCCAAGGGGACCAGGGCTACCTCCGGCAAGCCCTCCAAGGACGCCAGCGACTCGGGGCCGAGCAAGTCTGCCCGAAAGCGGGCGCGCAAGAAGGGGCGCAAGCGCCACTGATTCTCCGCCATCTCGCGCCCCCACTCGAGCCTTTTGTACCCACGGGGGGCTTGCCTCTGGCCAGACCCTGGCGTATTGATCTCCATCGTCATGTGCACCCACCCGTCCTCCTGCTTCCCTCGCCCCAAGGCCGCTGTCACCCTCGTCGCCGCTGTGACCTTGCTCACCGCCCTGGGGGCCTGCAACAGGCGTCGCGCCTCCTCCGACCGCAAGAAGGATCCACCCAGCGGGCTCCACCCCCGCCCCACGGCCGAGCGCCCCACCAAGGGCGTGGGAGCCATCAGGCCTCTTTACAAGCTGGTGGGCCACGAGCTGGGGGTGGAAGGGCTCGCCTTTTGCAGAGACTCACGGTGCATCCTCTCCGGCGGAGAGGACAAGACCGTGCGGCTCTGGGACCTGGCCACCGGGAAGACGCGGCGAGCCTTCACGGGACACGAGCAGTGGGTGAGCGCGGTGACCTTCAACCCCGAAGACGACCTTGTCGCCACCGCCAGCGCCGACAAGACCCTGCGAATCTGCCGGGTGAACCGCAAGACCAGCCCGCGGATCATCAAGGAGCATGGCGGGGTCCGCTCGCTGGCCTTCAGCCTGGACGGGAAGCTCCTGGCCAGCGGCGCCTTCGGCGGGGACATCAGGATCTGGCACGTGGCCTCTGGGGACTGGCGCATGACCCTCAGGGGCCACAGCTCTGATGTCTACTCCATGGCCTGGAGCCGCGACGGGAAGACACTGGCCAGCGGCGGGGCCGACCAAAAGATCATCCTCTGGAGCACCTCCACGGGAAAGCCGCTCCGGACCCTCTCGGGCCACACCGGCAGCGTCCGCCTGGTGACCATCTCCACCGATGGAGCGACCTTGCTCTCGGTGGCGGAGGACCGCACCGTGCGCACCTGGGATGTGCCCACGGGCCAGCAACGCACCTCGGTGACAATCTCTGCCGGGCAGGTGCGTGCGGCCGCCCTCTCCCCCGACGGGCGCATCCTCCTCGTGGCGGTGGACAGGCGAGCGCTGCTCGTGGACCCCACCAGTGGAAAGATCCTGCGCAGCTTCCCGGCCGCCAGCAAGCCGCTTTTTGCAGTGGCAATCTCCCCGGACGGCCAGAGCTTTGCCTGGAGCGGCGCTGACCCCGTCATCTCTGTCTGGTCCACCAGGCCCATGTAGCGTTCAGGGACAATGCCCTCGCTCTCCCACGCACCGCTGCCAGCCCGCCGTCACTCGACGCTCCTGGTGCAACCTCGACTCTGGCGAATCACGTCGCTGCTCGCAGCCCGGCTTACGCTCGCGCTGCCCCTGCTGCTCTCCTGCACGGGCGGCGATGGAAAGCCCCCCGCCGTCGGCGCCCACCCCGCCTCCAGCGCCCGGGCCGTGTCTCGCCCCGACGCGAGCCGCCCTTCCGCATCACCCACACGCCACGCCCAGGGCCGGCGCGTGCCCGCTCCCAGCGCGGCCTGTCGTCTCCTGCACACGCTCGCCGCAGAGGCCCCGGCGCAGGTGGAGATCCTGGACGATGCAAACAACCTGGAGAGCTTCTTCGAGGCGCTGCTGGCCCTCCTCTCTGGAGCGCCCGGGCGCCGCAAGGTCCGGGTGGCCTTCTACGGGGACTCCAACGCCACCATGGACTGGGCAGCGAGCTACCTGCGACGCGTCCTGGGCCGCCACTTCGGTCGTGGGGGGCACGGCTTCGTGGCGGCGGGACAGTCCGTGCCCTGGTACCAGCACCGGGAGATCCGCACCAGGAGCAGGCGGGGCTTTAGGGCCTACTGCGTGACCCATCCGCGCATCACAAGGCGCCCCTACTACGGCCACAGCGGACACATCTCCTTTGGCTCGCGCGTGGGCGCCTCTGTGACCTGGCGCAGCGCCGACTCGGGCGCGCCCGATGACGAGGTCTTCTCCACCGTGGAGCTGCAGTACCTCTGCTGGCCCCGGGGCGGCAGGCTGGACCTGCTCGTCGACGGCAAGAGCGCCCGCGTGGTTGACACTCGCTGCCCCCGGCGCTCCTTCCGGCGTGTCACCCTTCACCTCCCGCTGGGCCGCCACTCCGTCCGCGTGCGGGTCAAGACGACGACAGTCGGTGTGTTCGGCGCGGTCTTCGAAAACAGCCGTCGGGGCCTGGTGATCGACGGCCTCGGCGTGGGCGCCCTCAACGTGAAGACCATGCGCGCCATCAGGCCCGATCTGTTTCAGGCTGGGCTCCGCGCTCGCTCCTACGACTTGGTCATCCTGCACACGGGCACGAACATGTGGGGGCCCGGGTTTCATCCCGGGTGGGCGCGAGATGTCATCCAGAGGATCCGAGCCGCGCTCGGGCCACGGGTCTCCATCCTGATCCTCTCTCCGCCAGCCTTTGGACGCTGGAGGAAAGGGCGAGCTCGTGGGCACGAGCGCATGGCCGCCTGCGCCAGGGAAAAGCGCCTCATCGCTGCGGCCAATGGGACCGCCTTCTGGGACTACTTTCGCTCCATGGGAGGGCTGAGATCCGTGGCCCGATGGAGAAGGAGCGGCTACATCCACGGCGACCTGGTTCACTTCAAACCCCCCTTTCACGAGCTGATGATGAAACGTCTCGGTGGCGCGATCCTGGCGCGGTTCCGAGCATTCCTAAAACGACGTGGGCTCAACTGCCCATCTCCACTCCAGAGGTCGACGAGCCCATGAGCGACTCAACATGCAAGACCAGGCCCGACTTGGAGTACCCCTGCCCCTGGGCCTATCGGGTCATTGGCCGCGACGAGGCCGCCTTGAGGGCAGCGATCACAGGCCTCATGGGCCGCCGGGACCACACCCTGGCCGTGTCCAACCGGAGCGCCCGGGGCAAGTACGTCTCTCTTCTACTGGAGGTCACCGTGCGGGACGAGGGTGACCGCCTGAGCCTCTTTGCGGACCTGTCGTCCCACGCCGCTGTAAAGATAGTCCTTTGAGCGCCTGCGTCCCCACGAGGGCTACCCCTGCCTCGATGGTCTCCCCCATGGCATCGAAGACTCTCTTGCGGTCCAGGTCGCAGTTGTTGAACCGTGCCAGGGCCTTCAGAAACCGGCTCAGCGCCGGGCCACCGCGCACTGACCGCAGGTGCGCGGTGAGATGCTCGCAGAGGTATCCGACACAGGCAGGGGACTTGAACAGGGCTATCACGCAGCCACGAACGGAGTGGTAGCGGCAATGCTCCTCGTGTGGGGGCTCCCTCCAGCCGTTGCGCAGCGCCTCCAGCCGCTGTAGCTCCAGCATCGCCTCCGGCACCAGGCCCAGGTCGTAGCCGAGGATGTGGCAGCAGCCCACAGGGAGCTTCTCGCACCTGGTGGCACAGTAGCCCTTGCTGATGACCCCCACCAGCTCATCCAGACGACGGGAGAGGACAGCATACTCCAGCAGCAGCTTCCTGACCTTGTAGGGGGGCGACACATGGCGGTTGGCAGTGTACTCGCTGCGCTGCTCCCTCGGAAGGAACAGAATCTCAGCCAGGTCCTCTGCCAACCCACGGAGGGGACGCTCCCGATCGTACGTCAGGGCCGCGGCGAGCGCCCTGGTGGCAGCGGGGGCATGGCGCTCCGATGTGTCGATGACACGGTCGAGCTCCGGCTCCAAGGTGTCCAGGAGCTCATCGAAGCTCCCTGCGGACCGATCCCACACGGGCAGGGGAAGATCCAGCAGCCAGGCCAGCTCCCCTCTCAGCCTGGCGGCCATCTCGATCTTCGCTACAGCGAGGCAGGCGTCGTAGGTCTCTCTCAAGTCTCACCTTGCTTGCAAAGCTCCTCGTCGTAGGCCAGCGGGACGATGACCCCCGCAACCGTGGGCACCTGCGAGCTTCCGTCCCCAATGGGCACCAGCCACACCATCACCTTGGCGGTGAGACCGTCAGGCTTTCGAATGGTGAGCAGGCGCTGGTGGGGCTCCCCTCCCTGAGCCACTCCCCTCACGTCCTCGGGCAGCTCCGGGTAGTGGCGGCCCAGGCGCCCCGCCGCCAGCGAGCGACCCAGGATCTCCCCTGGAGTAGTGCGCAGGAATCGGCTGAGGGCCCTGTTGGCCGCTCGAACTCGGCAGGCCTCATCGAGCTGAAACAGCGGACAAGGGCTGCTGTCGAACACAAGCCACCCGGCCATGAGCTCCGCTCGCCTCCCGGCCGCGTCCTCGTCCTTGCGTCGCCCACGACCGCGCCCCCGGGACACGCCCAGCATGTCCATCACGGTCCGAAGCTCGTAGATCAGCTCGCTCATGCTGCCGTGCCGAAGGCGTGCATCCTTGGCCAGAGCTCGCATCACCAGCGTCTCCACTCGCTCCTCCACCTCTTCGCCCACCATCTGCGACAGGGGCCTGGGCTCCTCCGAGAGGCTCGCATCGAGCACCTGCTGGAAGCTCCCCACGAAGGGCGGCGCGCCCGTGATCATCTCGTACACGAGCACCCCCAGGGAGTAGATGTCGTTGCTGGGGCGAGGCCTGTTGCCGTGAATCTGCTCGGGAGACATGTACGCGGGAGTGCCCATGGGGCCACCGGTCTCACGGACGGTGGCCTTGGCGTCGCGCCCGGCGAGGCCGAAGTCGATGAGCTTCACCCGCGGCAGGTTCCGCTTCCCCGCTGGCGGCCGGCACAGAAAGACGTTCTCGGGCTTCACGTCCCGGTGAACGATGTCCTTGGCGTGCATGTACTGCAAGGCCTCCGCCACCTGGAGCGCGATGTTCAGCGCCTCGGCAATCCGAAGGCTGTCTTTGCGCATGAGCAGCTCGTACAGGGTCTCGCCCTTCAAGTACTCCATGACAATGAACACGCCCAGGAGCCTGTCCTCGCCGAAGTCGGTAACCTGCACCACGTTCGGGTGATCCATCTGGCTAACGATGTGAGCCTCCCGAAGCAGGTGGGCCCGGAAGCGCTCGGTGGTGGGGCTGTTGGAGTGCATCAGCTTCAGGGCGAAGTCTCTCCCCAGCGAGATGTGCCGGACCTTGAAGATGCGCCCCATCCCCCCGGCCCCAACCTGCTGCAGCACCTGGTAGCGCCCGTCCACGACAAAGCTGGAGGG